>DAIRFL010000130.1:0-5577 GCA_036795105.1 Flavobacteriaceae bacterium
CAAAGAATGGAGTCCTATAATTAGTTTCTTAAAAATAAGATTATTGCGGCCTATTCCATTTGGGTTTAATTAGCAGAAAAATAAGCTTCTAGATTTATATTTTGATCGAGTACTAAGGTGTAGGGATTAGAAACTTTTCCGTCTGACCAACCATCAAATTTAAATCCTTCTTCAGGATAGGCTCCAATAGTCACCGAGGTGCCCTCTTTTCCTGTTAGCGTAAAAGTCGCTCCTGCGATACTCTTAAATCCTGTATTACTAACTGATCCTCCAGACTGTGGAACAACCTTAAGGGTATAATACAATTCCTGAGTGTCTTTAGAACAAGACGCCATTAGTAGTAAGAATCCTAAGGATAAAAAAAGTGATCTTAGCATGGTCAGAGTTTTTTATAAAGATATTAAAATTCCTAAGGCGTGAAAACATTCAATCCTTTGATTAAATTCACATTATTAATAAAGTGAAACGAAACCCTTTTAATTCCTTAAATTTGTTTAATCAATATACACAAATCTACTTTGAAAGAAAAACCCCTACTCGTACACTTTCATATGCACCACAGAAAAACTGGGGTTACCTCTAGTGTTGAAAATGTGCTTCCGCTTCTCGAAAAAGACTTTGAAACCTATGTCTGTGGGAACCAGGTAGACTGGGGCCACTATTTGACAATTGGAGCGCTCAAAAAAAAGGTTAAGGAACACGATCGGGTTATTATTCACGCTCATCGAAATAACGAAATTCAAAAGGCTTTGTGGTTGCGTTTCTTAGGTTACAATTTTAAGCTTGTCGTTTCTAGACATGCTGCAACTCAACCTTCAAAATTTACCTTGTGGTTGATGAAAAAAGCCGATGAAAAAATTGGGTTAATCGATTCTATGAAGACCTTGCCCTTTAATATTTCTATCATTGGACATGGAGTAGACACGCGTCGATTTGTACCCGACAAGACAATGAAAATTTCTCAAATTCAGCAGGATCAATTTATTCTTGTTGCAGGAAGAGTTCGTCCCAAAAAAGGTCATCAGTGTTTTGTCAAAGCAATGATTCCAATATTAAAATCGAATCCTAATTGGGCTGGAGTTGTCGTCGGTAAAATTGATGATCATAAATTTGTTTCGACTTTAAAAGAGATGATAGCTAAGCATCAGCTTACAAATCAATTTTACTTTATCGAAGAGACAAGAGCAATTGAATCCTTTTATCAAGCTTCCTGTGCAACGGTAGTTCCTTCGCATTCTGAAGGGTTTTCACTAGTCTGTTTAGAGGCGATGGCCTGTCAGTCCATAACGATTGCCACAAGAGGCGTTGGAATTCATTCGAAACTAATTGAAGACGGCCAAACAGGCTTCTTGTTTGAATCTGGTAATCACCAAGAGTTGAGCAGTCTTTTAGCCAAAATTGTAAGCGACAATCATCAGCTGTCTACTCTAAAGGCAAGAACTACTGTCGAAGAGAACTGGAGTGCTAAAAAAGAAGCTGAGGCCTTAAAAGAAGTATATTTGCGATAGCTATGATGCGAATTGTTTTAAATAGAATGAACAAAGAATCTTATTGGGTCTCCTGGGATGCTCACAGAGATAATTTTGGAGATATTCTCACTCCTTATATCGTTGAACACTTTACCGATAAAAATATCAAGCGAATTTCGTCGAAGCTTTTTTCTCTTTACGATCACTATTTTGTGATTGGATCCATTCTCCAAAAAAGCAGATCGACAACAACGGTATGGGGCTCAGGATTTATCTCAGACCAGGTTCATTGTAAACAGCCTCCAAAAAAGATCTGTGCAGTACGTGGTCCTAAAACAAGAGAACGACTTTTGGAGGTCGGCATTGATTGCCCACAGGTTTATGGAGATCCAGCATTGCTCATGCCTGAAATTTATCAGCCAAAACACGAGATCGAGAAAACCTACAAGCTGGGAATCATTCCTCATTATGTAGACAAAAAGCACCCTTGGTTAAAACAATTTGAGGATAAGGAAAACATCAAAATCATCGATGTTCAACAGAAAAACCCACTGAAGGTCATCGACGATATGCTTTCTTGTGAACGGGTAATTTCTAGTTCACTTCACGGGGTTATTGTCGCAGATGCCTATCAGATACCCTCTCTATGGATTAGTTTTTCAGATAAGGTTCTGGGAAATGGGTTTAAGTTTCAAGATTATTTTTTATCTGTTGGAAGAAGTGATAAAGAACCTCAACTCATCAAAGCGGACACTTCCATTGAGGAATTGTTAAATGCGTTTCAGGAATATGAAATCTCTATTGATCTTGAAAAGCTCAAAGCGGCTTGTCCCTTTAAATAAAAAAACCCCTGCTGAATCAAGCAGAGGTCTTTTCTATAATTAACTGTAGTTTATTCCATTCCGTCTCCCATAATGTAAGGAGCTCCCGCCTTTTTAAGGGCTGCTTCAATATCGTCAACAAGTTTGCTAAAATCGGTGATCTCAGCTTTGGTTTTATTGAGAATTGATTGAGCTGCCTTAAGGCTTTGACGATGAAGTGGAGTAGGTCCATAGGTGGTACTCATTCCTCTCATCGCAACACTTAAATGACTGTTCCAAGAAGCTGGATTACGCTCTCCTATTTCGCTTTTCGAAGGACTTCCTTCAATCTTTTTATGAAGGGCTATTCCAACTGCCTTTGCCTTTGCAATTGATTTTAAAATAGCTTCAGGATTGGAGTTAATTCTAAGAACAGCTGACTCAACTGCTTTTAACTTATTATCAGCCACAGAAAGTTCATCTTGATATGCAGCTCCTTCGTTCAATAGAGCTTTCACTTTTTCGAAGTAACTGTTAAACTCATCGTAAGAAATACCTTCTAAGGTTCCTTTGTGAATTGGTTTTACATCAAAGCTAACTGGGCCATCTAATTGCGTTAGTTCACCGTCCTTTACAAGAGCTAAACTCGCTGTATAAGAACCTGGTGTTGCCATGGGTCCTCCAGAATTCCAACCTCTACTTCCAGATCGAATTGGATATGGGTTTGCATGTCTTAAGTCCCAAGCGATGCGTTGACTTCCCTTTTTGGGATTCGCTGTTACAGTTCGGATAATATTTCCATCACTGTCCTTAATGGTCAATAACAACTTGGCAGGACTTTCTGCTTTTTCTGCATCCAAGGCATCCCATCCTGGGAAGGGAACATTAGCAGTAGCTGAAAGTTTTTTCTCTGCGGCCTTTCTATTGGCTTTCATGGTTTTAAATCCTTGATTCATATGAACGGTAAATACCGCTCCAAAAGTTGGATTTTTTGCAAAGTAGTAGTCGGCTCCTGTATTTCCTACATTACTTCTTGGCACAAACCATTTCGCAGTTCTCGGCTTGAATAATTTAGCCTTCTTACTGAGGTTTTCAGAGTTAAATTCTCTTAGAGCTGAATAGTCGTCAAGAATAAAGAACCCTCTTCCAAAGGAGGCTGCTGCCAAATCGTTTTCTTCTCTTTGAATAGTGATGTCTCTAAATGAAATGGTAGGTGTACCTGGCATTTTTTGCCATGAAGCTCCTGAATTTAAAGAACAGAAAATTCCATTTTCAGTGGCTGCGAACAACAATTCTTTCTTTTTAAAATCCTGTACCATTCTCCAAACAAGGTTTCTATCTCCGAGTCCTTTACCAAGAGATTTCCAAGTCTTACCTAGGTCTCTAGACACAAACAAATAAGGCTTGTAGTCTCCCTCTTTGTGATTGTCGAGCGACACATATACCGTATTAGGGTCAAACACATCGGCCTTGATGTCATTGACAAAGGCTCTTGGTGCTAATCCCAATCGACTAACTGGAATTTTATTCCAACTAGCTCCACCGTCTGTCGTGTACTGAATGATTCCATCGTCTGTTCCAGCCCAAATTAGACCTTCTTTTGCTTCTGATTCAGACAGAGATGTAATGGTGTTGTAGTTAGACATCGCACTGATATCCCATGCGTTGTCCCAGGATTGTTGTTTCCCTAAAATCGGTAATTCAATTCTGTTTTCATTTCTAGTTAAATCTCCAGAAATAGGCTCCCATGAGTCTCCTCGGTCTTCTGACTTCCAAACTCTATAAGAAGCAAAATACAAACGTGATGCTTTATGGGGACTCACTAGTATAGGTGCGTCCCAGTTAAAGCGTTCGTGTGGTTCTCCTTCTCGTGCCTGTGGCTGAATCATCACTGGTTCTCCGGTAACTAAATCCACTCTATGCAATCCACCTTGTTGGGTTTCAGCATAAATAATATTGGGGTGTTCAGGATCGGTTGCCGATTGGTGTCCATCTGCAAATAGCGTTTTATACCAGTGCTTGTTTGCAATTCCTTGTCGCTCATCAGTAGCAGATGGTCCGCCTGAAGATCCGTTGTCTTGAGTTCCTCCAAAGACGTGATAAAAAGGTTTAGCGTTGTTTACAGCCACCTTATAATACTGTGTCAATGGTAAGTTTTTGTGGTACTTCCAGGTCTGAGCCAAATCAAAACTTTCGTAAATACCCGCATCAGTTCCGAGCATTAAATAATTAGGGTCGTCCTTTTTAAATACCAAGGCGTGATTATCAGAGTGCTTATCCGATTCTTTAAGTTGTTTAAATGTCGCCCCTCCGTCCTCTGAAGTGAGTACGCGAACATTCATCAAATACAGACGATCAAATTTATGTGGACTCGCATAGAGTTCTTGGTAGTAGTGTGGTCCTGTTCCTCCAGATACTGTATTGGACATTTTCTTCCAAGAACTTCCTCGGTCTTCTGATCTAAATATTCCACCTTTTTTGCGATCCAGCTCAATAGCTGCATACACAACATCTGGTTTTTGCGGTGAAATTGCCAATCCTATTTTTCCGAGATTCGATTTAGGAATTCCTGAAGTGAGTTCTTCCCAGGTTTCTCCACCATCTCTTGATCGGTGAATTCCTGATCCAGGTCCTCCGCCCATATAGGCAGCCACTGTGCGGTGTCTGTCCCAAGTTGCAGCATACAGTAAAGATGGATCTCTTGGATCTATCAATAAATCAGTCGCTCCAGTCCAAGCTCCTTTTCCTAAAACTTTTTTCCAAGATGTTCCTCCGTCAGTAGACTTATACACTCCTCGATCACCTCCACTGCTCCAAAGAGGTCCTTGCGAAGCAACCCAAATTACATCTGAATTATCTGGGTGAACTATGATTTTAGAAATGTGTTCTGAGTTTGGAAGTCCCATGTTTTTCCAGGATTTTCCTCCATCAGTACTTTTGTAAATTCCATCTCCAAAAGCAATATGTCTTCCTCCGACATTTTCACCTGTTCCAATCCAAACAGTGCTTGGATTAGATGGATCAATGGTAACGGCTCCGGTTGCAAAGGACTTTTGTCCGTCAAAAATAGACTTCCAGGTCGTTCCTGCGTTTTCTGTTTTCCAAACTCCTGATGAAGCGGTGGCGACATACCAAACACTTTCATTGTCTGGGTTCATGGCGATATCAGCAATCGTACCAGATAGAATTGCTTGACCTATATTTCTAAATTTAAAAGCATTTAATGAAACTTTGGTTTTGTTTGTAGTAGCAGACTTTTTTCGTTTTTGAGCAAAATATGGGCATTCCAACATAATGTTTCGGTACTC
>DAIRFL010000131.1:0-5577 GCA_036795105.1 Flavobacteriaceae bacterium
CTACACCCCATTGGTCATAAGAATAGATATTCCAAATCACTCCTTGAACAAATATTTTGTGTTCGTAGGCAGAAATTAGAGCCCCAAGCGTTTTAGGAGTTAGCTGGTCGATCAAGAAGGTGTTGGTCGGCTTATTCCCTTCAAAAACTTTAAAAGGAATGATGTGTTCAACACTTTTTAAATCAGTTCCTTTGGCTTCGAATTCTGCGATGACTTCTTCTTTGGTTTTTCCCTTACAAAGAGCCTCGGTTTGAGCGAAGAAATTGGACATTAATTTATCGTGATGATCTTGTTTTTGGTGAAGAGACTTTTTATAACCGATAAAGTCCGTCGGGATCATTTTGGTTCCCTGGTGAATTAATTGGAAGAAGGCGTGTTGTGAGTTGGTTCCTGGCTCTCCCCAGATAATAGTACCTGTTTGATAGTTTACTTTTGCCCCTGATCGGTCGACATACTTCCCATTACTTTCCATAATTCCTTGTTGCAAATAGGCAGCAAAACGACTTAGGTATTGTGTGTAAGGAATGATAGCTTCTGATTCGGCTCCGTGGAAATTAGCATACCATACACTGATAAGCGCCATCATCACAGGAATGTTGTCTTGGAAGGCTGCCGATTTAAAATGATCGTCCATCGCTCTTGCTCCATCTAAAAGCCCTTCAAAATGATCGTACCCTACAGAAAGGGCAATTGACAATCCAACAGCACTCCAAAGAGAGAAACGACCTCCAACCCAATCCCACATTGGGAATACATTGTCGAGATCAATTCCGAAGTTTCCGATAGCTTCAAGATTGGTCGATACAGCCGCAAAGTGTTTTGCGATATCTTCCTCTGAAGCAGATTCTAAAAACCAGTTTTTTATAGTAGTTGCATTGCTCAGTGTTTCTTGAGTAGTAAAGGTTTTTGACACTACTACAAAGAGGGTGGTTTCAGGGTTGAGATTCTTAATGACCTCTGAAACGTGATCTCCATCTACATTACTTACAAAGTGCATATTGAGATGGTTTTGGTAGTAGGCAAGAGCCTCAACCACCATAGCAGGACCAAGGTCAGATCCACCAATTCCAATATTGACTACATCGGTAAAGGCTTTACCGGTATATCCTTTTTTCTCACCAGAGATCACTGTATTTGAAAACGCCTTAATCTTTGCTTTTACAGCATTGACCTCATCCATTACATTTTCTCCATCAACTTTAATATCAGCAGATGCTTCCGCTCTTAGAGCTGTGTGTAATACCGCTCTATTTTCTGTTTCGTTGATTAAATCTCCAGAGAAGTAGTTGTCGATAGCACCTTTTAAATTCACTTCGTTTGCGAGCTCTAATAAAAGGGCTCTAGTTTTATCTGAGATACAGTTTTTAGAATAATCAAAAGCAAAGTCCTTCCACTGAATAAAAAAGTCTTCAGCTCGGTTTTCCTCTGATTTAAAGAGTTCTAAAATACGATCGTCTTTAGCGGTATTAAAATGAGAAGCAAGGTCGTTCCACGCCTTGGTTTGTGTAGGGTTCGTTTTTCCTAGTGCCATAATTATTCTGATTGTGCGAAGGATTCATTGAAAAATCCAATGCAATCCAATTGAGTTTTTACCGGATTAATGGTATTGATGTAAGTAATTCTTGTCGGTTCGGGTAAGGGTTTTGCTTTGGGTAATTTTTCTTTGAGAGGATCCACCTGTCTGCCGTTTTTCCAAAAGCGATAACACACATGAGGACCTGAAGTATTTCCAGTCATCCCTACCCATCCAATGACGTCTCCTTGTTTGACATAGTCACCTTTTTTAACCTTGCGTTTTTTCATGTGAAGGTATTGAGTAGCATAGGTATTGTTATGTCTAATTTTTACGTAGTTTCCATTTCCTCGGGTATAGGAAGCCGCTACTACTTTTCCATTGGCAGTCGCCATAATTGGGGTTCCCACCTTTGCTGCGTAGTCCGTTCCTTTATGTGGCCTTACTCTGTTTCCGTAATAAGAAATTCTTCTCTTGAGATTGTATCGAGAAGAGATGCGACTAAAGTTGACAGGGGCTCTCAAAAAAGCTCTTCTGAGATTCTCACCCTGATCGTCGAAGTACTCAATGATATTTTCATTTTCAGGAGAGGGATGTCTAAAGGCGTAAAAGGCTTTTCCGTTGTGTTCAAAATAGGCCGCTTTAATAGGGCCCATTCCCACATAGGTAGAATCATTGATATAGTGCTCGTCATAGATCACCTTAAATTTATCTCCCTTGGAGAGTCTCCAAAAGTCAATGGTCCATGCGTAGATGGCAGCCAAATTATGAGTGACGTCATAATCGATTCCTTGATCTAAGATCGCCTCTGACAAGGAGGTAGTAATCACACCAGAGGCTTCACGCTCTACTGCTTTGATCTCTTTCTCTTTTCGCTCTAAGCTTACTTCGTCTCTGAGATCTACAATAGCGTAATTTACCTTGTCGATTTCATAGATAAAGAGTTCGGCCTTATTGATGGAGTCTTTTGACTTTAGAATAGTATAGGGTCTTCCAACGCGAATCTTTCTAAGGTCAAAAATTTCTCGATTTTTTCGAGAGGTCAAACTATAGATTTCAGGATAGCCTACTCGGTGATTGAGTAGAAGCTCTCCAAAACTATCACCTGATTTAACAGTATCTCTAACTACCTCGAAATGGTTGAGGTTAAAACCGTAGTACATACTGTCTTTTGCTTTCTTTTCAGCTTTAACTGTTTCTGCCTCTACTTCTGGTTGTTCAATAGCATCTTCACTAGAAGAGGAAGCGAGAATAATAGAAGAAATAACCACAATTGAAAATAAAGCCAAGAGTAGTTTGAATTTTTTACTTTTTGATAAACGAGCTAAGAGTTCCCCTGCTTCCATGCTGCAAAATTAATAAATCCCTTCAATTAATAGGCCTAAAAAAAGAAAAAGCCCGAATTCAAGACTCGAGCTTTTTCATTAACCAACCAAACTTTATAAATTATGAAAAACTTATTCTAAGTACAGGGAACCACCCCTGCACTCACAAATTTATATAGAGCTTGGATTCGAGATGGTGTTTTTAACGATTTTTAACGCTAAGTTTAACACTAGAACATAAAATTTTAAGAAATCTTCCTAATGTAAGGCATTAAAAATCAATTTTGCCTTTGCTGGTCCCACTTCTTGAATGAGTGTTTCTATGGAAAGTTCCTTTATTTTAGAAAGGGATTTGTGTTTAGAGAGCAACTCTTGAACGGTTTTAGGGCCAATACCAGAAATTGATTCTAATTCAGAGTTGAAAGCCGCTTTACTTCTGAGGTTTCTGTGAAAGCTGATTCCAAATCGATGGGCTTCATTTCGAAGGCGTTGAATAATTTTTAGACTCTCAGATTTCTTGTCTAGATACAAGGGAATGGAGTCACCAGGAAAATAGATTTCTTCCAATCGTTTGGCAATTCCAATGATTGCGATTTTGCCTCTAAGCCCCAATTGATCTAAGGCTTTTAAAGCAGAAGACAACTGACCTTTTCCACCGTCGATCACAATGAGCTCTGGCAGGGGCTCTGCCTCTTGAAGTAGTCGCTTATAACGCCTGAGAACGACCTCTTCCATGGACGCAAAATCATCAGGTCCTTCAACAGTTTTAATCTTAAAATGCCTGTAGTCTTTTTTTGAGGGTTTTCCGTCTTTAAAAACAACACAAGCTGCTACAGGATTGGTCCCCTGAATATTAGAATTGTCAAAACACTCTATATGTCGAGGCTCTTTAGTGAGCCTAAGGTCCTTTTTCATCTGGGTCATAATGCGATCGACATGCTTGTCTGGATTGACCAGTTGAAGCTGAGTCATCTGATCTTTGCGGTAAAACAGAGCATTTCGTTTGGAGAGTTCCAAGAGTCGTTTTTTGTCTCCTGTTTTAGGAATGGTAATTTTTAATCCTTTGGGAACCAACACCTCAAAGGGCAAATAAATTTCTTTTGAAATACTAGGGTATTTGTCCTTGATAGCGATTATAGCGTATTCTAAAATTTGTTGTTGGGTTTCGTTTAACTTCTTCTTGAGTTCCAAGGTGTGGGAACGAATAATGGCACCTTGAACGACTTCTAAATAGTTGACATAAGCATGGGTTTGGTCATCGATAACACTAAAGACGTCTACATTGTCAATCTTTGGATTGACAACAGTATACTTAGATTGATAACCCGATAAGAGCTCTAGTTTTTCCTTAAAACGCTGCGCATCCTCAAATTCTAATGCCTTGGAATGCTGCTGCATTTTATCTTTAAAGAGCTTGAGAGAGCTGCTGAGTTTTCCTTTGAGAATTGCTCTGATGGCTTTGATGTCTTGAAGATAATCTTCTTCATTTTGCAAATCTTCACAGGGGGCTTTGCAATTACCCATATGATATTCCAAACATCGCTTGTAGTTCCCCCTTGCAATTTTATCAGGAGAAAGATCAAAGTGACAAGATCGAAGCGGGTAGAGGTTATAGATTAAATCCAAGAGGGCTTTCATGGCCTTTCCATTGGTGTAGGGGCCAAAGTACTCCCCTTTTTTAGGCTCTAATTTACGGGTGGAATAGACTCTTGGAAAAGCCTCTTTTGCTATGCATATCCACGGATAGGTCTTGTCGTCTTTTAAAAGAATATTGTAACGAGGGCGATTCTTTTTAATGAGGCTGTTTTCCAAAAGGAGCGCATCGGTTTCTGTTGGGACTACGATGTGTTTAATGGATTGTATTTTGGAAACTAGGATTCTGGTTTTTGCGTCCTCGTGTTTTTTAGAAAAGTAAGAACTCACTCTTTTTTTGAGGTTTTTAGCCTTACCTATATAGATGATGGTCCCTTTAGAATCGTAAAATTGATAGACTCCAGGGGTCGATGGAAGCGAGCTTAGTTGTATGTCAATTGAAACAGCATTCACCAAAGACTAAGGTAGTAATTAATTGTATCTTTGTTTTAGAATTAAACACAAAAGGTGGATAAGAAATCACTTAGAAAGAAGTATACCTTACTTAGGGAATCGCTCGAGCACAAGGAGCTAGACGCTATGAGCCTCGAGATCGCTAATCGCATCCTAGAGCTCTCTATTTGGGAGCATCAGTACTTTCATTTGTTTTTACCAATTGAGAAGAAGAATGAGATTAACACCGAGTACATTCTCTCTATTATTCAAGGAAAAGACAAAGAGGTGTTGGTTCCAAAAGTTATTGGAGAAAAACTCAAACACTATTTGTTGCTCGATTCTACATCACTTGTCATCAATAAATGGGGAATTCCAGAACCAGTTGATGGAATCGAAATCGATCCAACAAAAATAGACGTGGTATTTGTTCCCTTATTGGCTTTTGACAAGCAGGGACATCGTATTGGATACGGAAAAGGAATGTACGACGGCTTCTTAGCCGAGTGCAGAAAAGATGTTGTCAAAATTGGCCTCAGTTTCTTCGAAGCAGAAGAAGAAT
Source organism: Flavobacteriaceae bacterium (assembly GCA_036795105.1). Classification (GTDB taxonomy): domain Bacteria; phylum Bacteroidota; class Bacteroidia; order Flavobacteriales; family Flavobacteriaceae; genus MAG-120531. Next base: position 5,426 of record DAIRFL010000131.1, read on the forward strand.
TCGCAGAGGTTTACTCAAGTGATATCCCTCTCGACTATTGCATTACTCCCAAGAATAGCTATAAATTTTAACAACAAAATAGAACTCATTAAGTATTTTTAGCGCAATTATTGTCAAAAATATTTGTCATAATGTAAAATATATTTATATAT
>DAIRFL010000132.1:0-5513 GCA_036795105.1 Flavobacteriaceae bacterium
GTGTATTTTTAATTTCACACTCGAAACCTAAATTGTGAAGCAAAAAATAGAACCCATATCAGAAAAAAAAGCCGAAGAGCTCTTGTATAGCTATTACGGAATTAAAGGCGATGTAAAAAGACTCGATGGGGAAGTTGATTTTAACTTTAAAATAAGTGAATCATCTAATTCAAAATATATTTTAAAAGTCGCTCCCTTCATAGACAATGCTCAATATTTAGATTTTCAGCAAAAGTTATTAGAATATCTAGAAGACACCCAGCAGCTTAAAGCTCCAAAAGTGATTAAGAACCTCAAGGGAGGATCTAGTTCAATCTTCAAGAATGAAAATGGTCAAGAGTACACTCTAAGATTACTGACTTGGATGTCTGGTAAGGTGTGGAGCAGTGTCAATCCACAATTAGATGGGTTACGCTACAGTTTAGGTAAACAATGTGGTTTGTTGACAAGTTCACTACAGGGGTTTGATCATCCCCAGGCGCATCGATATTTTAAATGGGATATTTCAAATGCACTGTGGACTAAAGAACATTTGGAGTTATTTGACAAAGAACAAAAGGACATAATCAGTTTTTTTCAAAATTTGTTTGAGTCTAAAAACAATTCTTATGATCAGCTTCGAAAATCGATTGTTCACAACGATGCCAATGACAACAATATTATTGTTTCAAAGGATCTAGTAAGTCCTAAAACAGAGGCTTTAATTGACTATGGTGATGCCATCTATACTCAGATCATTAACGATGTTGCGATTAGTTGTGCCTATGCCATCATGCATCACAACGACCCCTTAGAAGCCGCCCTTCCCATTGTAAAAGGATATTGTGAATCCTTTACATTAGTTGAAGAAGAATTAGCGCATTTATACACTGCTATTGCGATGCGTCTTGTGATTTCGGTTACTCAATCTGCAATCAACAAAACAAAACATCCCGACAACACCTATCTTCAAATAAGTGAAAAGCCCGCTTGGGAACTCTTAAAGAAATGGAGAACTGTCCATGATGAATTTGCTTTATTAGCATTTAGACAGGCATGTGGGTACAGTGCTCATCCCAATGAAGATAATTTCAGAGCATTTGCTAAAGGACATTCCTTCTCCATCAAAGACATGTTTCCAAGTACTGGCAGAAATGAACTCAAACATTTAGATTTAAGCGTATCGAGTTCTTGGATTGGGCACCCAAGTGAGTATAACGATCTCGATTTGTTTCAATTTAAAATAGAACAACTTCAAAAAACGTGTCCAGATCAAATTTTAGCAGGGGGTTATTTAGAGCCACGTTCCATTTACGGAACAGCTTCGTATAATAAAATTGGGAATTCAGGCCCAGAAACCAGAAGTGTCCACCTAGGAGTAGACTTTTGGCTTCCTGCCCATACTCCAGTTCACGCCTTGTTTGACGGAGAAGTGGTCACCGCAGTCAACGATGCTGGGAGCAAAGAATACGGAGGACTGCTGATCTTAAAACACACTGTTAAAGACTTGTGTTTTTATTCGCTTTACGGACACAATACGGTCAATAGTGTTACTAGACATAAAATCGGTGATCATGTATATAAAGGAGATTTAATTGCTGAACTTGGAAACTATCCTGAAAATGGAAATTGGGCTCCCCACTTACACTTTCAACTGATGTTGTCCATGCTGGATTACCAAATTGATTTTCCTGGAGTCATGTATCATAAACAAATTGATATTTGGAAGAGTTTATGCCCTGACCCCAATCTTTTGTTTAAATCAAAGGCTCTTGAAAAGTCAAAGCTTCAATCAAATGATGATCTCATCCGATTTCGGCAAGAACATTTAGGAAAGGGGCTAAGCCTTCAATACCAACAGCCCATTAAAGTAGTACGAGGAAGCGGAGCTTTTTTAATAGATCAAAATGGGCGTTATTATTTGGATACGGTCAACAATGTAGCTCATGTAGGGCATGAGCACCACAAAGTGGTCAACGTAGGTCAAGAGCAGATGGCACTACTCAACACCAATACGCGTTATTTACACCAAAACATCAACCAATTAACCGAAGAACTCTTAAAAACCTTACCTGAAAAATTAAGTGTGGTGCACTATGTAAATTCTGGTAGTGAAGCCAATGAATTGGCCATTCGAATGGCAAAGACCTTTACGGGTCAAAAAGACATCATCGCTTCTGAGTATGGATATCACGGAAACACCAATCTATGTGTGGATATCTCATCCTATAAGTTTGATGGCAAGGGAGGAAATGGAGCTCCAAAGCACACAAGTATTTTTCCAATTCCAGATTCTTTTAGGGGAAAATACAGAGGAACCGATACAGCCGATTCTTATGCTCAGGAAGTAAAAAATTGTATTGACAAAATTGAAGATCAAGATAGAGGGGTCTGTGCCTTAATCGTCGAACCTATTATCAGTTGTGGGGGACAAATTGAACTCCCAAAAGGATTTTTAAAAACAGCCTACAACCACATCAGACAAGCAGGCGGTGTTTGCATTTCAGATGAAGTACAAGTTGGCTGTGGTCGAATGGGTAAAACATTCTGGGGCTTTGAACTCTACGATGTGATTCCAGACATCATCACCATTGGAAAACCCCTAGGAAATGGACACCCTGTAGCGGCAGTGGTTTGCACTAAAGAAATTGCAGAAGCCTTCGCCAATGGAATGGAATACTTTAACACCTTTGGAGGGAATCCGGTCTCCTGCGCCATTGCGACTCAGGTTTTAAAAACGATTAAAGAAGAACACTTACAAGAAAATGCTCATAAGGTTGGAAGCTTTTTAAAAGAAGAATTAGTCCTTCTATCTAAAGAATTTTCAATCATTGGTGAGGTTCGAGGACAAGGCTTGTTTTTGGGAATTGAACTTGTAGACCAGGATTTGAATCCTCTAGCCGATCAAGCCACTTATTTAGTCAATCGCATGAAAGACCATGGAATTTTAATGAATATTGATGGACCCGATTTAAACGTGTTAAAAATCAAACCCCCACTTGTCTTTAACAAGGAGCATGCAAATGAGTTAATTCTTTATTTAAAAAGAATTTTTAAGGAAGATTTCATGCAATCGTTTACACGCTGACAACAAAATTAAACTAGCTCCCAGCAAAGGGTGAACCAAAAATTCCAACAGCCAATTCTGCCCATATCAATAAGAAGACAATTGTAATTAGGCTTATAAGAAGGATCGTTCTAGATTTATTTTGAGATCGTTTTAAAACGAGATTAATTCCCACTCCAACTAGGAGTAATAGAATTCCCATAATTACAAAGTCTAAGGGGCCCCAAATGACCTGATTTGTAAATTGCATGGCAACTAGTGGAATGAATAGTAAGAACAGTGGGCAGTAGATTTTAAATTTCATTTTAATGTAATTAGGGTTTATAACTTATAAAATTCTTCATCTTTAAATTTTAGAGTAGTCAGCTCAATAGTATGTCCATCGGGATCCGCTACATATACTGAATCAAAAAAGTGATGATCCTGAATCTTGTATTCAATCCCTAAGTGTTCATATTTTTTTAGGGCCTTTTGAAAATTCTCTCGATCCACATTAAAAGCGATATGGTCTATTTTTACATTCTTTGAACTAAAGGGTATTTGTTCATCTTCGAGATTTGCAGGGAAGATTGCAATTCCAGATTTGCCAGCAAACATCATAATTGGATAGGCTCCCCACTCTTCGAATTGATACTTTTGAAGGTTTAAAACCTCCTGGTACCACTGAACAGATCTATTTAGGTCTTTGACACGAATCGCCACATGGTCTAAAGAATTTATTTTAATATCCGAGTTCATATACAATTAGAAAGGGTTTTATAAAGTTAATATAAACTGAAATTCACCTCTTAAAAATCTCTGTAATTCCATGGAGCTCTATAGGCACGGTCCAACATCAAATTGGCTCCTGGATCATTCAAGAATTGCTCTTTTACCGGGTCCCATTTGAGTTCTCGCTCTAAGGCGTAGGCGATATTTGACACATTACAAACGGAAGCCGAACGATGTCCTATTTCAACATCACAGATGGGGCGTGTGCGATCTTTAATCGCCTTTAACCAATCCTGATGGTGATTTTCACTGTGGTAGACACGCTTAGTATCACTATCTTTCAATGGAGTGGTTGCCAATCTTTCGTTTGGATAGGTTCTCAAATAGCCACGACTCACTTCTAATCTTCCATTGGTCCCTATAAACTGAATTTCATTGTTACCCTCTCCCCATTTGGTATGGGTGACTGAAATTCCATTGTCATAGGTAAATACCAATCCACTTTCAGCATGCTGTGAAGGCGGTGTAAACAAGGTCGGGCCAGAATCATCTTTGTCTAAAGCCCATTGTACGATATCAAACATATGGGCCCCCCAATCGGTAATCATTCCTCCTCCAAAAGGATAATAGTTGCGCCATCTAGCCCATCGTTTGTCTTCGAGTGGGCAGGCCAAATCAAAGTGATATCCTCTATAAGCTGCAGGTCCTATCCAAGCATTCCAATCGATGTTTTCAGGAGTTTCTTGAGTAGGCAAGTCACATGATTTATAAGGAGCTCCAATGGCTACATTAACTTCTTTAATTTCTCCTATATAACCATTGCGGATTAATTCAACCGCATGACGAAAACGATCCCATGATCGCTGCATACTTCCTGTTTGAAACACTCGTTCGTATTTACGAGCGGCATCTACCATGGCACGTCCTTCGTAAACAGTACTAGAGAGTGGTTTTTCACAATAAATATCTTTACCTGCTTTAGCTGCATCTACAGCCATTTGAGCATGCCAATGATCTGGAGAAGCAATCACCACTGCATCGATGTCTTTGCGATTCAACAGTTCCCTATAAGCTTGAAAATGAATTAAATTTTGAAGCGGTTTATTTTCTTTTTCTAAAGCCTTGTGAAAAGTTTCTGAAAAGAAGTCCATTTTTGCAGTATCTACATCACTAACTGCGACAATTGCAGCCTCGTCGTATTTTACGAAATTGGTCATCAAGCCTCTCCCCTGTTTTCCAACTCCGATAAAACCTAGTTGAATTTTGTCATTTGGAGCAATTCCTGACCTTCCTAAAACATGGCTAGGAACAATACTAAATACCGTAGCAGTTGCTGCTGATTTCTGAATAAAATCTCTTCTTTTCATCGATTTAAATTTAATTACAATTCTTCTTAAAGTTGCCTTTCTAAGTTAACAATAAAAAATTACAAATTTTCAATTAACACACACCCTGCTTTATTTGATTTGAAAATGAAGTATAATTGAATATAAATAGTATTTATAAGCCCTTGTAGATTAATTAGACTACATTCCATAAACTTAAAACCAATAATTATGAAAAATGTATACCTAGTATTTAGTTTGATCTTTATAGTATGTACTTCTATCTCAACTGCTGCTGCTTCAAAAGATGAGCACCTACAAGATGTAATCTTATTGAATACAGGGGAATTAATTAAGGGTGAAATTGTCCACTTTGGGTCCAATTCATTTAAAATTGAAACTCTTAGTGGAACTAAAAAAATAAAGAACAA
>DAIRFL010000005.1:0-27687 GCA_036795105.1 Flavobacteriaceae bacterium
GTGTAATAAATACGCATTAATATTAAAGCAGAACTTCTAAAGTAAAAAAAAAATTCTATATTTAGCCTCCTATTAAATTAAACTACTAACACTATTAACGAATGAGCAAGTTTTATTACAACGAAGATCAAGGTTCTTATGACGCAATCGTCGTTGGATCTGGGATTAGCGGTGGATGGGCTGCGAAAGAACTCTGCGAGAGAGGAATGAAGACACTTCTCTTAGAACGCGGAAGAATGATTACGCACATCGAAGACTATACTACTGCACACATGGATCCTTGGGATATCGAAAACAACGGTACTCCTACACCAGCACAATTAGAGAGACAACACAAACAAAAGAGAACTGGATATACGGTGAGTCGTTATCACTCTCATTTCTTTGTAGATGATATTGACCATCCATACAATGAAGAAGAAGGATGTCGTTTTGACTGGATGCGTGGTTATCACGTAGGTGGTCGTTCACTTCAATGGGGACGTCAATCCTATCGCTGGTCAGATATTGCATTTGAAGCTAATAAAAAAGACGGTGTTGCTGTCGATTGGCCAGTTCGTTACAAAGACATCGAAAAATGGTATGACAAAGTTGAAGAACACATCGGAGTATCTGGAGAAAATCTAGGACTTGAACAATTACCTGACGGTAAGTTCTTGCCGATGATGGAGCTCAACAGTCCTGAAAAAGCAGTTCGAGAAGCTGCTATGGAAAAATTAGGAATTACTGTTACCGCGGGTAGAACTGCACATATTACCGGAGATAAACAATTTGAAGGAAGAACGAAGTGTCAATTTAGAAATAGATGTATGAGAGGATGCCCATTTGGAGGATACTTCTCTTCTCAATCTTCTACCCTTCCTGCTGCAGTTAAAACTGGAAACCTCACGCTTAGAGTAGATGCTATTGTTGCTGAAGTACTTTACGATGAGAAAACAGCAAAAGCTTCTGGTGTTAAAATTATAGACAGAGAGACCAATGAAGAAGTAGTATACGAAGCAAAAGTTGTCTTCTTGTGTGCTTCTGCAATTGCTTCTGCGGCTATTTTATTAAACTCAAAATCTGATCGTTTCCCTAATGGACTCGGAAATGATTCTGATCAATTAGGTAGAAACATTATGGACCACCACTTAGGTGTTGGTGCTGGTGGTACTGTTGAAGGGTTTGAGGATGAATACTACAAAGGTAGACGTCCAAATGGAATCTATATTCCACAATTCCAAAACCTACCTGGAGATAAGAAGAAACGTTCTTATTTAAGAGGATTTGGTTATCAAGGTGGTGCTTCTAGAAGAAACTACCAAGGTATGATTGCCGAATACGCTTATGGTAAAGAACTCAAAGATGCCATCCTAAAACCAGGAGAATGGTCGATTGGTATCGGAGGATTTGGAGAAATTCTTCCTCATCCAGAAAACCGTATGTATTTGGATTACGATAAAAAAGACAAATGGGGTCTCCCAACAGTTACCTTCACTACAAAGCTTAGAGACAACGATTTCAAGATGCGCGAAGAGATGCAGAGTGCTGCAATCGAAATCTTAGAAGCTGCTGGCGTTAAGAACGTAAGAGGATACGACAATCCATCTTCTCACGGAATAGGGCTCGGTATCCACGAAATGGGAACTGCGCGTATGGGACACGATCCTAAAACATCAGTACTAAATAAATACAACCAAGTTCACGCTTGTAAAAACGTATTTATGACTGATGGAGCATTTATGACATCTGCCAACTGTGTTAACCCATCGTTGACTTATATGGCATTTTCAGCAAGAGCTGCGAATTATGCAGCAGATCAAATCGAAAAAGGAACACTATAATGAAAAGAAGAGACGTACTTAAAAATATGGGGTTAGGCCTCGGTTATGCCGTAGCAACTCCGACGATCATCAGCTTATTACAAAGCTGTCAAGGAGAAGCTGCAACTGGTTACCAAGCTGTATTGTTCTCACAGGATGAATTTGGAGTATTAACTACCATGGTAGATGTGATTCTTCCAAAAACAGACACTCCTTCTGCTTCTGAAGTAAATGTGCCGATGTTTATCGACAAATACATTTCTGAAACTCAAACAGAAGATGGACACGAGAGAGCTCAAAAAGGAATGGCTGCTTTTATAGCGGTTGCTCTTGAAAAAAGCGGAAAATCATCAGCTTCAAAACTCAATGCTGAAGATGTTGAAGCTGTATTAGCTGCTACTTTAAAAGCGGATACCAGCGATGCTGAAGGCGATTTAAAAGCCGCTGCTGGATTTGCTTCTCAAATGAGAGGTATGGCTATCAATGCTTATAAGAACTCTGAGTATGTAGGAGAAAATGTTCTTGCTTATTTACCAATACCTGGAGAGTATATCGCTACTGGCGATCTTCAGGAACTTACTGGAGGTAAGGCGTGGTCTTTATAAGAACTTTTCTTTAAAATACGAACTTATAAAAGCCTCCGCTATGGGGGCTTTTTAGGCTAAAATCACAACTAAACAAACAAACATGCAAAAATATTATTACAACGAGCCATCTGAATCTTACGATGCTATTGTCGTAGGTAGTGGTATCAGCGGGGGTTGGGCAGCTAAAGAGCTCTGTGAAAAGGGACTTAAAACCTTAGTACTTGAGCGTGGACCCATGGTGGAACACATCAAGGATTATCACACTGCTCATATGGATCCATGGGACTTCCCCTATGGAGATGAAGTAAGTGCTGAAGTCAAAAAGAGAAAGCACAAACAGCTTCGATTTTCATGGAATATCAAAGCACCACACCACCACTTTTTTGTAGATGATATTGAGCACCCTTACAATGAACCTGAAGGCTATCGATTTGATTGGATTCACGGATATATCGTAGGTGGTCGCTCTATAATGTGGGGGAAACAATCCTACCGTTGGAGTGATTTTAACTTCGAAGCAAATAAGCGTGAGGGAATTGCTATTGACTGGCCTGTACGTTACAAAGATTTAGCTCCATGGTATGATCACGTTGAAGAATTTATCGGAGTCAGTGGTGAAAACAGAGGCTTTGATGAGATGTTACCCGACGGCAAATTTGAGCCTCCAATGGAGCTCAATATCGTGGAGAAAAAACTTCAAGAAGCTGTTGAGTCAAAATTTGAAAACCGCTATGTTACCCCTGGAAGGGTTGCTCATATAACCTCTGATAAACCCTTTGAAGGAAGAACCAAATGTCAATACAGAAACCGCTGTATTAGAGGATGTCCTTTTGGGGCCTATTTCTCTACTCAGGCATCAACACTTCCAGCTGCAGTTAAAACTGGAAACCTAACTCTAAGAGTGGATGCTATTGTATCTGAGGTGATTTACGATGAAAAAACTGGAAAAGCTTCTGGTGTTAAATTTATCGATAAAGACTCTAAAGAAGAAGAATTCATCCCATCTAAGCTTGTTTTCTTAAATGCTTCTGCAATAGCCTCTGCAGCTATTTTAATGAACTCAAAATCGGATCGATTCCCCAACGGACTCGGAAATGATTCAGGAGAACTCGGAAGAAATATCATGGATCACCACTTAGGATCTGGAGCAGGTGGTCGTATTGAAGGGTATACCGATAAATACTACAAAGGAAGAAGACCTAATGGGTTCTATATCCCAAGATACAGAAACCTCAACGGAGAACAACGCCCCTATAAAAGAGGATTTGGATATCAAGGAGGTGCTTCTCGTGGAAACTGGCAAAAGATAGTCGCTGAATTAGCTTATGGAAAAGACCTCAAAGATGCCATCCTCAAGCCAGGAGAATGGTCTATAGGAATGACTGGTTTTGGTGAAATCTTACCAGATCCTAACAACCGTATGGAACTCGATTACGATCGTTTAGATCAATGGGGACTCCCGACGATTACCTTCTATACCAAGTTCTCTGACAATGAATATCAAATGCGTGAGGACATTAAAAACGACGCCGTTGAGATGTTAAAAGCCATGGGAGCCAAAGACATTTACACCTATGATGGAGAATCACAGCACGGTATTGGACTCGGAATTCACGAAATGGGAACAGCGAGAATGGGACATGATCCTAAGACCTCGGTCACCAATAAATACAACCAAATACACGCTTGTAAAAATGTATTTATGACTGATGGGGCCTTTATGACCTCCGCAAACTGTGTCAACCCATCGCTGACCTATATGGCTTTTGCTGCAAGAGCTGCGAATTATGCAGCAGAGCAGGTTCATAAAGGGCTGTTGTAATCATTTAACATTTAAGGATGACCTATAAAAAATGCCTCCAATTAGGAGGCATTTCTATTATTAAAGTAAGCTGATGTGTTATGAACCACACATCAAACAATCGTCATCTCCTTGCGAAGCTTTTGCCTGAGCGATTAGCGCCTTCATTTCTTCAGCACTCATCGGTTCTACCTCGACACTTTGCTCTTTTGGATCAACCTCAGGTTTAACGGCCTGAGCTACTTTTTTATTTAAAGCAACTGAGTCCACCTCTGCTTCAGCAGCAACACTTGTAGGAACATCTTTTTTCTTGGTATTATCAAGAGTAAACTTAATCGCATCCACTGCAGATTTAGTTCTCAAATAATACATTCCTGTTTTGAGTCCACTCTTCCATGCGTAGAAGTGCATTGAAGTCAGCTTAGCGAAATTGGCATTTTCCATAAATAAGTTAAGTGACTGACTCTGATCGATGAAGTATCCTCTCTGACGAGACATATCAATAATGTCTTTCATCGAAAGTTCCCAAACAGTTTTATAGAGTTCTTTAATATCATCTGGAATATTGTCAATATGCTGAACAGAACCATTTGCACGCATCAGCGCCTGCTTCATATTCTCGTCCCAAAGACCTAGTTTTGTGAGGTCTTCTAATAAATGCTTATTCACCACAATAAACTCTCCTGAGAGCACACGTCTGGTGTAAATATTAGAGGTATAAGGCTCAAAACACTCGTTGTTTCCAAGAATTTGAGAAGTTGATGCTGTTGGCATCGGAGCCATCAGTAGAGAGTTTCGAACACCGTTTTTCTTGATCGCCTTTCTGAGTTTATCCCAATCCCATCGACCCGATAATTCTTCGTCCTTAATTCCCCACATATTGTGTTGGAATTCTCCTTTTGAAACTGGAGATCCCTTATAAGAAGAATAGCTTCCTTTTTCTTTTGCGATTTCATTAGATGCAGTAAGTGCAGCGTAATAAATAGTCTCAAAGATATCTTGATTGAGTTGTTTCGCCTCGTCTGAAGTAAAAGGTAAACGAAGTGCGATGAACGCATCCGCAAGTCCCTGAACTCCAAGTCCAACTGGGCGGTGTCTCATATTTGAGTTTTCAGCTTCAACGACAGGATAGTAGTTTCTGTCGATTACCTTATCGAGGTTCTTCGTAACACGCTTAGTTACTCTAAAGAGCTCTTTGTGATCAAACTCTCCGTTTTTCACGAACATTGGAAGTGCAATCGAAGCTAAGTTACAAACAGCAACCTCATCTTCAGCAGTGTACTCCATAATCTCTGTACAGAGGTTTGAAGAGCGAATTACACCGAGGTTTTTTTGATTTGATTTGCGGTTTGCAGCATCCTTGTAAAGCATATAAGGAGTTCCCGTTTCTATTTGAGATTCTAAGATTTTCTCCCAGAGTTCTCTCGCCTTTACGGTTCTTCTTCCCTTGCCTTCTTGCTCGTATTTGGTATACAAAGCCTCGAAATCTTCAGAGTGGGTATCGTAAAGACCTGGACACTCATTTGGACACATCAGCGTCCAATCTTCATTGGCTTCAACACGCTTCATAAATAGATCAGAAATCCACATCGCATAGAATAAATCTCTAGCTCTCATTTCTTCTTTTCCATGGTTCTTTTTAAGATCCAAGAAGTCATAGATATCCGCATGCCAAGGCTCTAAATAAATTGCAAAACTACCTTTGCGCTTTCCTCCTCCTTGATCTACATAACGAGCGGTGTCATTAAATACTTTGAGCATTGGAACAATCCCATTAGAGGTTCCATTGGTACCTGCGATATAAGAACCCGTAGCTCTGATATTGTGAATAGAAAGACCGATTCCTCCTGCAGACTGAGAAATTTTAGCGGTCTGCTTTAAGGTGTCGTAAATTCCATCAATACTGTCATCTTTCATCTGTAATAAGAAACAAGAAGACATCTGTGGTTTTGGAGTTCCCGAGTTAAAGAGCGTTGGTGTCGCATGGGTAAAATACTTCTTTGACATCAAATTGTAGGTCTCTATCGCAGCCTTGATATCGTCGTAGTGAATACCGACAGAAACTCTCATCAACATATGCTGTGGACGTTCGACAATTTGTCCATTGAGCTTTATCAAATAAGAGCGCTCTAAGGTTTTAAAACCAAAGTAATCGTAATTAAAATCTCTGTTGTATATAATTGCAGCATCGAGCTCTTCCGCGTTCTCCTTAATCACATTGTAAACTTCCTCTGAGAGTAAAGCCGCTGATTTACCATTTCTAGGATTGACATAGGTATACAAATCCTCCATAGTTTCAGAGAAGGATTTCTTAGTGCTTTTATGCAAGTTCGAAACAGAGATTCTAGCAGCTAATTTTGCGTAATCTGGATGCGTTGTCGTCATCGTAGCAGCAACTTCAGCAGCGAGATTGTCTAATTCTGAAGTAGTAACACCGTCGTATAAACCTTCGATAACCCTAAGAGCTACCTTAAGAGGATCTACGAGTTCGTTTAGTCCATAGCAGAGGTGTCTAATTCTCGCGGTGATTTTGTCGAACATCACCGGCTGCTTCTTTCCGTTTCTTTTTAATACATACATATGTCTGGTCGTTTAGTTGGTTGTTGTTATATAGAGCCGAAAAATCTTTGGTTGTTAAAACCAAAGACAATTCTGAGTCTTTTAATGGTTTACTTCTAGGCTTACTAGCTGTTAGAAATCAGCGTCAAAACTGATTTTCTGGTTGTCTTTATCATCCTGAATCTTAACTCCTGCCTTCTGGTATTCAGAAACGCGCTTTTCAAAGAAGTTGGTCTTCCCTTGAAGCGAGATCATATCCATAAAATCAAATGGATTGGTCGATTCGTATTCTTTCTCACATCCGAGTTCAACCAACAGTCTATCAGTTACAAACTCTAAGTACTGAGTCATTAATTTGGCATTCATTCCAATTAAACTCACCGGAAGTGATTCAGTGATAAATTCACGTTCTATATTAAGTGCATTGACAATAATTTCTCTAATGCGCTCTTTTGGCACCTTGTTGACAAGGTGGTTGTTGTGTAAGTGTACTGCAAAGTCACAGTGCATTCCTTCGTCTCTTGAAATAAGTTCGTTTGAGAAGGTCAATCCTGGCATCAATCCTCTTTTCTTTAACCAGAAAATTGAACAAAATGCTCCAGAGAAGAAAATTCCCTCAACAGCAGCAAAGGCGATTAAGCGCTCCGCAAAACTTGGTGAGTCAACCCAATTCAATGCCCAATCAGCCTTTCTCTTAATCGCAGGAAAGTTCTCAATAGCTTTAAAAAGAATGTTTTTTTCTTTCTCGTCCTTAACATAAGTGTCGATGAGAAGCGAATAAGTCTCTGAGTGGATGTTTTCCATCATCAATTGGAATCCGTAAAAGAATTTTGCCTCTGGATACTGTACCTCGCTTACAAAGTTCTCTGCTAAGTTTTCGTTTACAATCCCATCAGATGCGGCAAAGAATGCTAAAATATGCTTGATAAAATAGCGCTCATCATCGTTTAGCTTAGAGCTCCAATCAGTGATATCGACATGTAAGTCAATTTCTTCAGCAGTCCAAAAACAAGCCTCTTGATTCTTGTACAACTCCCATATATCGTGGTGTTGAATAGGAAAGATTACGAATCGATCTTTATTTTCGGCTAAAATTGGTTCTACTGCGTTAGACATGAGATGAAGATTAAAGGTTTTTGAATAAATTTCAAGAGTAACAAAGTTGGCAAATTAGGTCGGTTTTTTAAAGGCAAAAATCTCAATCGAGCTACAAAGTTTTTAACAACAATTGTTAAAATGTACGATGAATTAAGACAGGCCAATAGATTTGAGCGAATGAGCACTATTGATAAGTAAGAAGAGAAAAATTTATGAGTTCGATAAGCCAAAAAAATATACAAAATGGTACAAAAATGCATCTGTTTATAAATCAAATCATTGGTTTATAGAAACCTCTTTTAGAGGTGATTTAATACTGATGTGAATATTCTAAGAAGATTATTCTCAGGCTTAAAAATTAACGTACTTTTGTAGCGAAAATAGAAGATTATGTTCCAACACGACAACACATTGGTATCAGAAGATCTCTTTGATAGTGATTTTGTTTGCAACCTCAGCGCCTGTAAAGGAGCTTGCTGTATTGAGGGTGATGCAGGAGCCCCATTAGAGGAAAAAGAGACTGAATTATTAGTGGAACTCTACAATAAAATTAAACCCTACCTCAGCGATGAAGGTATTGCTGCTATCGAAGAGCAGGGAGTTTTTGTAAAAGGATTTGACGGCGAATGGGAAACTCCACTTGTGGGAGGAAGTCAATGTGCTTACGTCATCCAATCGGATAATGGAATTACTCATTGTGGTATTGAGGCCGCTCAAAGAGATGGTGCTATCGATTTTATCAAACCCATCTCCTGCCACTTATACCCAGTGCGTTTAAAAGAATACGAATCATTTACTGCAGTTAATTATCACCAATGGGATATCTGTGATGACGCCTGTAGTTTGGGGAAGGAATTAAAAGTACCGGTCTTTAAATTTCTCAAAGAACCTTTAATTCGTAAATTTGGTCAACAGTGGTACGAAGATTTGGATCTTATCGCTAGCGAGTACCAAAAGCAAAAAAATAAAAACCAAGCCTTATGATACAGTTAAACTTTAAAGAAATTGCTACCGCCTCAATGGTGTTGTTTGCAGTGATCGATATTGTTGGGTCCGTGCCGATCATTATAAGCCTTAGAAATAAGGTAGGTCATATTCAATCGGAAAAAGCATCCATCGTTGCTGGACTTATCATGATTCTCTTTTTGTTTGTAGGGGAATCCATTTTAAAACTCATTGGAATCGATGTCAATTCCTTTGCTGTTGCCGGTGCAATAGTCATCTTCTTTTTGGCAATTGAAATGATTTTGGGAATAACGCTCTACAAGGATGACGAGCCAGAAACCGCCTCTATAGTACCCATTGCTTTTCCTTTGATTGCAGGTGCAGGAACCATGACGAGTTTACTTTCCCTTCGAGCAGAATTTAGAGTAGAAAATATTATTGTGGCTGTTCTTTTTAACATCTTAATAGTTTATATCGTTCTCAAATCTTCAAAGAAAATTGAAGGATTTTTAGGAAAGAACGGACTGAGCATTATACGTAAAGTATTTGGAGTAATTCTTCTCGCAATTGCGGTTAAGTTATTTACCGCTAATATCAACGCCTTATTTTAATCTTATGAGCACAAAATTTATTTATTTTTTAACGACGATGGCAGCGGCCTTGTTTATCTACAACCTCTCTGTCATCGACTACGACAACCCCTTTGAAGGTGATAGTTTTACAGCCGTCGTATCGGGAATGATCGATGCCATTGCAGTTGTGTTATTACTGATTTTAATTCAGGCCAAAAAGATTAAAGAAAAATCTGACCAATAAAAAAAGCCATCGATTGTGATGGCTTTTTTAGTCGCGTTTGTTTGTGGTGGTTACACCAAATTGTTTTCTAAAACGTATTCTGCAATTTGCACTGCATTCGTCGCAGCACCTTTTCTGAGGTTGTCCGCAACCACCCATAAATTTAAGGTGTTGGGCAAGCTCTCATCTCTTCGAATTCTCCCAACAAAAACCTCATCCTTATCGTGTGCGTTAATTGGCATCGGATAGATATTATTCGCTGTATCGTCTTCAAGAACAACTCCAGGAGTTTGAGCGAGAATTGAACGAACCTCTTCCAAATCAAAATCCTTGTTGAATGAAATGTTTACCGATTCTGAATGACCTCCAGCCGTAGGAATTCTAACAGCAGTTGCTGTTAAATTAAAGCTGTCATCACTCATAATTTTCTTAGGCTCATTCATGAGCTTCATTTCTTCTTTGGTATATCCATTTTCTAAAAAGACATCACAATGAGGAAGTGCATTTCTGTTGATTTTATAGGGGTATGCCATTTCACCTTCAATTCCCCTTGATTCGTTATCCATTTGTTGAACGGCTTTAATACCCGTTCCGGATACCGATTGATAGGTTGAAACAACCACTCGATTCAATCCGTATTTTTTGTGTAATGGATTGAGCACCATCACTAATTGAATAGTTGAACAGTTTGGATTGGCAATAATTTTATCCGCTGCAGTGAGTTCCGCTGCATTAATTTCAGGTACGATTAATTTGTTGTTTGGATTCATTCTCCAAGCAGAAGAATTATCAATAACCGTTGTTCCTACTGCCGCAAATTTTGGAGCCCACTCTAAGGAGGTATCTCCACCAGCCGAGAAGATTGCAATATCGGGTGCTGCATCTACTGCATCTTGTAATCCAATCACAGTATACATGTCGCCTTTATAACTCAATTGCTTCCCTACCGATCGCTCAGAAGCAACCACTAATAATTCATCAATTGGAAAATTTCGTTCTGCTAAAACTCTTAACATCACCTCGCCGACCATTCCTGTGGCACCTACTACTGCTAATTTCATTACTTTAATTTAATTTTGAGCTGCGAAAATACAACAAGGCTTTTGTTCAAACAAAAGAAGTGATAAGATTATTATAAATATTTAACAGAATGTTTATTTTGTAACATTATTCTTTAATAATCCTTGTTACTCTAGGACCTATCGCTGTAATTAATTCATAGGAAATGGTTCCAGCTCCTTCTGCAAATTCTGAAGCAGAATGATCTCGATCGAACAATATCACCTGGTCTCCTTCTTTGCATTCGATGGAACTAACATCCACCATCATCATATCCATACACACATTGCCGAGTATTGCTGCGGGCTTATTATCGATCCAAACGCTGGCCTTCCCCTTTGAATAAATTCTGCTGATTCCATCTGCATGACCGATAGGAATCGTCGCCACCCTTAAAGGGCGGTCTGCTATAAAAGCTGAATTGTATCCTACTTGTTCTCCCTTATCGAGATGGTTTATCTTTGAAATTACCGTTGAGAGTGTTCCAATGGGCTGAAGCTTTGAATCAAAACTTCCATTGGCAAACCCATAGAGTCCAATCCCTGATCGAACCATATCAAAATGAGCTTCTTTATAATTGAGGATCCCTGAAGTATTAGTCATATGTCTTAAGGGAATATCAATGCCCGATTCTTTAAATCGCTCAATACAGTCTGTAAAATCACTGATTTGTTTTTGACTAATCGACTTAAATTCAGGATCTTCTGAAGCGATTAAATGTGAATAGACACTCTTTAGTTCAACTGCCTTTTCCCTTCTTAAAATCTCGATCAGTCGTTCAATTTCATCGGGTTTAAATCCCAAACGATTCAGTCCAGTATTGATCTTGATATGTATAGGAATTGTTGTAGTCTTATAACTGCTGATCGCCTCTTCTAAGCCTTGAAATGAATATATAGTCGGTTCTAAATTAAGCTTTAAAAGCTCCTCTAATTGACCCGTCTGTGGGTGTAGTACTAAAATTGGTTTCTCAATTCCTGAGGCTCTCAATACTTCTCCTTCTATGGCATAGGCTACTGCGAAATAATCCACTCCTAATGCTTCTAACTTTTGAGCTACAGCAATCGATTCACTTCCATAGGCATTGGCTTTTACAACCGCCATAAACTTAGTCTCTGGGCTGATTTCTCCCTTTAGCCTAGTGTAATTGTGCTCCAAGGCTTTGAGATCTATTTCAAGTGTGGTCTTATTTTTTAGAGGCATCTTCTGAAGAAAGGGTTTCTTGATCTACACTCATCTGCTTTAATTTCTTGGAAAGCTGTTCCTTGTAAAAAGCTTCTCTACTCAGCGGCTCATACACATCTGTTTCGCCGAGCATCACTTGCTTGTCCTGTTCGGCGCTGATTCGATGAGAATAATGTGCCAGACTACCTGTTCGTGCACAGATCGCATGAACCTTCGTCACATATTCTGCTACTGCCATCAAATGAGGCATGGGACCAAAGGGGTTCCCTTTAAAATCCATATCCAATCCAGCGACGATTACTCGAATGCCTCTATTGGCTAAATCATTGCATACCTCAACGATTTCAGAGTCAAAAAACTGAGCTTCATCGATCCCCACCACATCGCAATCATCAGCCAATAATTTAATATTAGCAGCAGCTGGTACCGGAGTAGAACGTATTTGATTTTCATCGTGAGATACCACCATTTGCTCGTCGTATCGCACATCGATCATCGGCTTAAAGATCTCTATCTTTTGCTTAGCGATCTTGGCTCTTTTAAGTCTGCGTATCAATTCTTCTGTCTTTCCTGAAAACATAGACCCACAGATGACCTCTATCCATCCAAACTTTTCCTTATCTGTTGATGTGTTTTCTAAAAACATAGCTATTTAATTCAGGGTAAATGTACTAAATTCAGATTTTTTACCTCTTAGATTTTAACGGGATTTTAGCATGACTCCAATTAAAAAATACTTAATTTAGTCCTATGCTAACAAAAAATCTAGAACTAGAACTTAAAGCCATTGCAGAAGAGCTATTGAAAAATGAGGATTCTTTTTCATCCGATGAGGTATTTGAAAAGATCAGATCTCTCTACGAAAAATCCTTAGTGCTTCGATATGCTATGGAGCACGAATTTGATTTATCTGCCGATCAGGACAAAAAAGCAATTGTTGTTAAGTTTGAAAAAATGGCAGAACAGGTATTAGCTACACGTCAAGAAATTCCAGAAAACAATCCTCATCAAGACGATATTATGACTCCTGGAATGATGACCATCAAGGATATGGTGTCTCAAATGGGAGATCAACTAGTCCCTGAAACACTGGATCCTCATCCAACGATGACACTCAATGATCAATTGTCAAAAGGAGTCAAACTAGGACTGAATGATCGCCTGGCTTTTGTGAAGCATTTGTTCGATGCTAAAAGCGAAGATTTAGAACGTGTTCTAAGTACGCTGGCTACAATTGAAAGCGAAGAAGAGGCCATTGGTTTTATCGATAATTACGTAAAACCAGAATACAATAACTGGGAGGGAAAAGAAGAATACGAAGAGCGTTTTCTTCAGATCATTCGATCTCAATATTCACAATAGAATATGTCTAAACTCTATTTGGTTCCTACCCCTATTGGCAATTTAGAAGACATCACTCTACGGGCGATAAGGACCCTTAAAGAAGTGGATCTCATTCTGGCCGAAGATACCAGGACTTCAAAAAAATTACTTTCTCATTACGACATTCACACCCCCTTACAGTCTCATCATATGCACAATGAGCACAAGACGGTTGAGGGACTGGTGTCAAAATTAAAGGCTGGAGCCACAATGGCTCTGATCTCAGATGCGGGAACTCCTGCCATCTCCGATCCTGGATTTTTACTCTCAAGAGCCTGTGTAGCAGCAGGTATTGCTATTGAATGCCTCCCTGGTGCGACTGCTTTTGTCCCTGCTCTTGTGAATAGTGGCTTACCTTCTGATCGATTTGTGTTTGAAGGCTTCTTGCCTCCAAAAAAAGGAAGAAAAACCAGATTGGAAGAGTTCGCAGATGAAAAAAGAACGATGGTTCTATATGAGTCTCCCTACAAATTGATTAAAACCCTAAGCCAACTCCTTGAGGTTTGTGGAGCTGATCGTCCCTGTTCAGTATCAAGAGAACTTTCTAAACTTTATGAAGAAACTGTTAGAGGAAGTCTTGAAGAAGTTCTCAATCACTTTGAAAAAAATGCACCCAAAGGAGAATTTGTGATTATATTAGGAGCAAAATAAACCGCTCTAATGATTCAACCAATACTGATTAGTCTCTTTACGGTAGTTGCTGTAAGACTGTTAGATCGATGGGAAAACAAACATATCAAATCGCTTTTTGATTGGGTTCCAGCCATCCTATTAGCCTATTTATTTCCTGCGCTTATTTCCAAGATTGGCGGCTTAGATTATTCGGCTTCCGAGATTCATCAATGGAGTAAAAACCTCTTTATTCCTCTGGCGATTATTGCAGTGATGAGTTCCCTGAGTTTTCAAGGCTTAAAAGCCATTGGCTACAAACCCATCCTCTTGTTTTTATCAGGCTCTTTTGCCATTGCAGTTTTACCCATTCTAATGCTCTTGTTTTACGATCAACAAGACTTTATCCAAGGCGTATTGATTGAAGAACACTACTGGAAAGGAATTCCTCCCATTGTGGGTTCCTGGATCGGAGGTTCTACCTCTCAATTAGTTCTTAAAGAACTCATCGAAACACCAGAGCAGGTCTTCTTGACCATTCTTGTAATGGACAATATCATTGTCAATATATGGACCATCCTTATGTTCCAGCTCATCAAAAAAAGTGAATCCATCAATAAGCTGCTGGGTATTAAAGCTAAAAGCATCCCCCAAAGTCTCAACAAACAATCAGATCGACCTGTTTCTGCCTATACCGTTTTTGCAATACTCCTACTAACGGTGGGTGTCGTACATATAAGCATCAACTCTTTTATAGGAAAAATTATAGCTCTATCGATACTCGGATTAGTTTTGAGCAACTATATCAAACGTTGGAACTTTGATTACGTATTAAAACTTGGGGGAATTCTCATCTTGATTGTCATGGCGGTATTGGGGCTTAAACTCCATTTTGACAACTTGAGTTTTAACGGAAGTTTCTTTGGATTTTTATGTCTGTGGATCATTTCTCAGTTCATCATTACCATTGTAGTCGCCAAGCTGTTAAATATCAACTTTGCATGGGTTCCCATCGCCAGTATGGCAAATGTGGGTGGAATTGCTACAGCACCTGCTGTCACTGCTGCTTATGAGAAAAAATGGATGCCTCACGCCATTGTGCTCGCCATACTTTCCATGGCCAGCGGAACCTTTTGGGGTCTGTTAACCATTGAGCTCTTTAAGGGGGGTTTTCTGAGATAATCAGCCTTGATTTCAGATGAAGACTTCCTATAATTATTGTATTTTTACAGTCTAATAAAAACAGTCTATGGAAAATCTCATCAATACGTATTGGAAAGGTGGAACTAAATTTGAATCAGATAATACTTCAGGGCATACGCTGACCATCGATGTCGATGAGGCAGCAGCAGGTGAAAAGAACTACAGGCCTAAGAGTTTGATGCTCTCTGCACTTGCGGGATGCTCGGCACTCGATGTTGTTTCCCTCTTTAATAAAATGAAGTTAGAGGTCGATGAATTCAGCATTGAAGTCAAGGCACAACTAACTGATGAGCACCCAAAATACTACGACAAAGTTCATGTGATTTATCATTTTCACGGAGCTCAACTCAATGAAAAGAAATTGCATCGTTGTGTAGAATTATCAGTCGACAAATACTGTGGAGTAGCAGAAATGTTCCGTCAATTTTCTGAACTCTCACACGAGCTCGTATTTCACAACTCTTAGTGTAATTCATGCGATGGATTTCAAGAGAACCAGCTGATTCTGATAAGGCTACTGCCTTAGCAGATTCGCTTGGAGTATCCTTGCCTATCGCTCAATTGCTACTTCAAAGGGGAATTGAGGACTTCGATTCTGCAAAGGCCTTTTTTCGACCTCAATTCAGTCAATTACACCATCCTTTTGCAATGAAGGACATGGATAAGGCAGTCTCACGAATTCTAGAAGCCTTGTCTCTTGAAGAGTCCATATTGGTCTACGGAGATTACGATGTAGATGGAACGACAGCAGTTGCCCTAATGAGTTCGTTTTTAAGTGAGCAGAGCGATCGTATCAGCAGCTATATCCCCGACCGTTATAAGGAGGGCTACGGGATCTCTTTTCAGGGAATCGATTACGCTTTTGAACACAATATCAAGCTCATTATTGCTTTGGATTGCGGTATCAAAGCCGTGGATAAAGTTGCCTATGCAAAAGAAAAAGGTATAGATTTTATCATCTGTGACCACCACAGACCAGGAACGCAAATTCCCAATGCTGAAGCCATTCTCAATCCCAAACAAATCGATTGTAACTATCCCTATAAAGAACTCTGTGGTTGTGGTATCGGGTTTAAACTCATTCAGGCTTTGGGAGAAGAACTAGGTTTAGATGAGGGTGACTTAATTCCCTATCTGGATTTAGTCGCTACTGCGATTGGTGCAGACATAGTGCCCCTAGACGGTGAAAACAGAATCCTGGCTAGTCTCGGTTTAGAACAGCTCAACAGCAATCCAAGACCTGGATTTAAAGCCATCATCGATCAAGTAGCTATCGAGCAGTTAAGCCTTAGCAATGTCATCTTTATCATCGCTCCTCGAATCAATGCAGCGGGTCGAATGAATCACGGTTCTCAGGCAGTTGAACTCTTAGTCGAAAAGAATTTGTCAAAGGCGAAGATTTTGAGTTCTAAAATAGAACAAAACAACACCGAGCGAAGAAGTGTAGAGGCTAAAATTACCCAGGAAGCATTAGATCAAATTAGCGCGAACAAAGAAGAGGAGACTTCCACTACTGTGGTCTACCAAGAGCACTGGCATAAGGGAGTTATTGGAATAGTGGCTTCGAGACTTATCGAATCTTATTACAGACCTACCTTAGTCTTTACCAAAAGCGGTGACAAACTAGCTGCTTCAGCACGCTCAATCAATGGGTTCGATATCTATCGAGCCATCGATGCTTGTAGTGATCACCTCATTCAATTTGGAGGTCATAAATACGCAGCAGGAGTCACCCTCAAAGAGGAACAGTACCCCGACTTTAAAAATGCATTTGAAGAATATGTTTCTAAGCATTTAGACCCAGAACTCAAGACTCCATCCACTGTAGTTGATCTGGAATTAAACTTTGAAGACATCAGTCCAAAATTCTATAGAATCCTCAAACAATTTGCTCCTTTTGGTCCTGAAAATTGGGCTCCAAATTTTATCACTAAAGGGGTGCAAGACAGCGGCTATGTCAAAACAGTTGGAGAAGAGGGCACCCACCTAAAGGCAACATTCACCCAAGATAATGCCTATAAAATCGACGCCATTGGTTTTAATTTAGGGCATCATTTAAAGCTGCTCACAGGAAGGAAAAAAGTAGATATCGTATACAGTCTCGATCACAATACCTGGCAGGGGACCACCAAGCTTCAGTTAAAGTTAAAGGACCTCAAAGAACGTAATTAGTCCTTTTGATAGGTGCTGAGTTCAAACTGTTCACCAGTGTAGACTCCGTAAGTAAAATGAGTAATCCAATCGCCTAAATTAATATACCAAGCAGTATTATTTAGTTGAATTTCCAAGGGTAAATGTCGGTGTCCAAAGACAAAATAATCGATTTCTTCACTCTTTAGTTTCTCTTTGCAATAGACCACAAGCCATTCCTTGTCCTCTCCTAAAAAATGGATGTCTTCAGCTCCTGATATCAATTTGTTTTTTACCGATAAGTGCTGTGCCAAGGCCACTCCAATATCGGGGTGTAGCCATCGATAAGCCCATTGACAGATTTTGTTGGTAAAGACTTTTTTCATCATTTTATAGCCTCGATCTCCAGGACCTAAACCATCTCCATGACCTATATAAAAACGCTTCTGATCAATGACAAATAATTGAGGCTTGAAAAAAACTTGAATTCCCAATTCCTTCTCAAAGTAATCCCTCATCCACAAATCGTGATTGCCGACAAAGAAATAGATCGGGATTCCCTGATCACTTAAGCGAGCCAAGGTCCCTAGCACCCTTGTAAATCCCTTGGGAACCACCTTTTTGTATTCAAACCAAAAGTCGAAGAGATCGCCCAACACAAATAAGGCCTCTAGGTCCGTTTCAATTGCTTCTAACCAGGAGACGAATTTGAGTTCACGTTCCTTGCTCAGTTCAGCAGTAGGAGCCCCTAAATGCTGATCACTACAGAAGTAAATCTTCTTGCCTTGCTTGCTTGAAATGGATATAGGAGCCTCCGTCATCTTTTATGAATTATCTTCAGCATACCACTCCGCAAAGGAGCTCTCTGTTTCTTGAAGTCTCAGGGAGAAGAGTTTAATGTTTTGCGGAAGTCTCTTTTGGATCTTTTGGGCAAAATCAATTACCATATTTTCAGAAGTTGGTTGATAATCTGCTAAAATAATATGGTGCCCCTCAGCTTTTAGCTTTTGAGCCAGTTCAAAATGAGGAGTGTTTTTATTAAAGATGGTCGCGTGATCAAATTGATCGACAATTTCCTCTTTGACTATGTTCTTCAAGTCTGAAAAATCGATGACCATTCCCAGTTTTACCTCAGAAGTATCCGTGATTGGTGTTCCGATAACCGTTACTGAAAGTTTGTAGCTATGCCCGTGAACATTCCTACATTTACCGTCATAACCATAGAGTGCATGACCGGTTTCAAAACTAAACATCTTTGTAATTCGAATGGCGCTCATTTCTTTCTATTGTATTTCTTTTTAGATCGGAATTTATTAATTCCATAGACGACTACTAACAAAAGTGCTAGTGCGGCAAATAACATATTTCCCATTACTTTCTATATTTTTTTAATTGTTCTTGAGTATAGTCTGAAAGAGCTAATTTGGCTGTGGCCGCTGCCTTAGATTCTAGGAGTTGCTCCCAATCAGTCGTGGTTTCCCAAAGACTGCTCTTAAGTTCCTTCATCGCTAGAGGGCTCCAGGAGCCAATCCCTTCTAGGCGACGATTTAAATCTTCATCCAAGGCCTCTAAAGAATCGTATTTCTGAGTATAGAGTCCTCGCTGGTATGCCCACTGACTATCCAACCAATCGGTGGGGTTTAAACTCAGGGTGGAAAAGGCTGAAACTCCCATCTTTCTCATAAGCGCTGGCGCAATAACAAGAGGAGCTATACCTAAATTAATCTCAGATAATCTCAAACTCGATTTTCGAGTAGCAAAAGCCATATCACAGGCTGCAATTATTCCAACTCCTCCTCCTACAGCCTTGGAATGCACTCTTGCAATTAGGAGTTTAGAGCTCTTCTTAATCGATAAAATCAATCGTGCAAATCCCATAAAGAATTCCTTGGACTCTTCCATATTAGAAAGGGACACCACCTCACTGAGATTTGCTCCAGCACAAAATGCAGTGTGTTCAGGAGATTGAAGCACAATAGCTCTTATGGAGTCGTTCCTGCTCAAGTCGTCAATTTCTGCACACAAATCAGCAAGCATCTTGGAAGTACAGGAATTTCCAGCAGGATGTGAGAAGGTCACATATGCACTAGTTTCATTGATTTGACTACTAACGGTTCCTTGATTCATTCGAGTTGTTTTTATAAATTTAATCCTTTCTAGCTAGTGGTAAAAATTTAAGCCTAAATTTTACTGCTAATGCGATATATCTCAACAGAATCCAAAAGGCAAATCCCATCCATATTCCCTTGAGTCCCCAACCGAGTTGAACACTGATATAAACAAAAGGAATAAAGCCTAAAAAGGAAGAAGCTAAAAGCACATTTCTCAAATATGCGGTTTCTCCTAGTCCCTTGAATAATCCATCGTAAATAAAAGCTAGTGCATTGAGCGGCATAAACAATATCACGATTAAGAATATTTCTTTAAATACTTCTACTGCTTTGGGGTCATTTGAAAACAAATACCCAATAGGCTCGTAAAACAAGACTCCTACACCCATGATCAACAGACTTAAAATCAATGCGTATATCGAGGTCTTTCGAATGAGCTCTCGGAGTAAATCGTATTGTTTGGCACCTAAAAAACGACCCCCCATTAAATTGGCAGCTGATGAAAATCCATCGATCAAAAAGGCTGCGAACAACCACAGATTAAATGCGATGGTATGTGCTCCTATATATGCATTTCCAAGGGCTGTTGCGGTTTTAACGGAATAGATCAAAGCGGCGTTTAAAGCCAGGGTTCTGATAAAAAGATGAAGACTCATCTTTACATAACGTCTGAGTTCAGGGTGAATTTGCCTACTGAGTTTAATTCTAAAATTCGTCTTGTAGTACATGAGTATTAATGACATGACTGCCATCACCCCCTGAGCGATCAGACTAGCCCATGCAGCTCCTTCTAAATACATAGCTGGAACATAGCCTTCCCAACCGAATACTAAGAGGTAATCGAGCCCTACATTTAAAATAGCTCCTGTGGCAGCAATCAACATGGGCCAATAGGTGTTTTGAAGTCCTCTAAACATCCCAAATACCGCAAAAGTGATCAGTGTCAATGGGAATCCCCATATCCTTATTTTAAAATAGGATTCGCAATACTCCAAGAGGGTGCCTTCTGCATTCATCAGTTCTAAAATAGGCCTCATAAAAGCGATGGATCCCACTACTAGAAGGATGCTAATCCCGATATTAATCAGCAGTGCCTGAGCAGGCAATTCTTCAATTTCTTTGAGTTGACCTCCCCCTAAATACTGAGCGATAAGAGAAGCCAAGGCCGCTCTTGATTGACCTAAAACCCAAATAAGCATGGAGAGGTAAGAGCCAACTATTCCCGCAGCTGCAAGCGATATGAGTCCCGTCTGTGGAATATTCCCAACAATCGCTGTATCGGTTAAAGACAAGAGGGGTTCTGCTATTCCCGCAATGGTTGCAGGTATGGCTATTTTAAAAATAGACCTTCTTTGAATTTGATTGGAAACTGAACTCATCATCACACAAAGGTAGCCAAGATTGTTTAGCTGTTAAACTTTTGTTTTAGATTAAACCTTTTGTAACTTTAAGAGTCCTATTTACAGGTCTAAAATCTACATCTATGCGTTTGTTCTTAATCCTTTTTTTCGCCCTATCCATCAGCATCCCTACTTATGCTCAGCAGGATACTATTCCACTAAAAGAAGTAACCCTTAAGAAAAAGAGAAAAGCTAAGAAGAAGCGAAAAAGCAAAAAGTTCAGCAACCTCAACCTCTACAAAGTAGACGTACATGCTCCAAATTTATTTCAAGCCATTCGCAAACATCTCGGAAATGCTCGATTAGACAAAGACACCAATAAAGTAGTGCTCTTAATGGATCGAATTTACGCTCCTACCTCCGGTTCAAAATACGCTATTTGGGTGGTCGATGGAGACATCTATGGAGAGCAAATGCCTCCGGGATTAGACTTTAATTCCATTAGAAGAGTACGGGTTCTAAAAACAGTGTTAGAAACTTCCAAATACGGTTTTAGAGGTTCTAGTGGGGTGATTGAAATCACCACTAGCAATCAACAAAATTAAGCTCTAATTCCTGTGTTGCGTTTGATCTTTTTCGACAAATGGAGTCTTGGGATCCATAATCTCAGCGAGTAAACGCGTCAACTGCTCTTTGAACTTTTCAATGGTGTCTGTGTTTATAGTTGAACTTTTATCTTCCTTGTAAAGCATCAGACCTTCCTTTATATTCTTAAATGAAAAAATTCCAGCTTGAAGCTCACTCAATTGATGTTCATGCATATAAATCATACTGTAAAACAAGAGTTGGAATTGCTTGGAATACTCCTTATCGACACTTAGTGAATCCCAAGAATTCATTTTTAGTTGCGAAGAAGTAACAGAACCCGTTTTGTAATCGACTATGGTCTTAGTTCCATTGATCTCTTCTACTCGATCAAATGTTCCTTGACATCGGATCGTCATTCCCAAGGAGGGAAGCTCCAATGGCATATAATACTCTTTTTCAAGAGCGAGAAGTTTGATCTGTTGACTCTTAGAGCGCTTGATGTCAAATCTCAAAAAACGAGTGATGTAAGAAAGGATCACCTCATAGGCTATAATATTCTTTCCTGAATTGTAATCTAGAGGCACAAAGTATTCTTCATAATAGCGGTTGACAACTTCTTTTACCTTGGGAAATTGAAGCGCGAGTTCATCAGGCATCAATTCTTTTCCGACAAATCCAGCATATAATTCTTCCAGAGAATCGTGAACTATGTTTCCAAATATATTAGCGGGCATTTGGGTCTCAAATTCTGGTAGCTCTCTAATTTTTAAGACATATCTGTGATAAAAATCTATGGGATTCCACAAGTACTTTGTCAGAGCAGAAGGCGAGGTGAGCTCTTCAAATTTAGCTCTTAGAACAAGGAGGTCTTCAGGGCTTTTATCGATCGATAATTCATATTTGTTTTGTGTGCTTAAAAGCGGGCTTACTACTTTTTTCGTTCTCTTATCTGAGAAAATTTTATCTGACTCTAGCTGGGCAATAAAACGACTTGGTTCCCCTCCTTCTAATACCTCTGGCTCTATATTGTAAAGTAGATATACTTTTTTGGAGCGCTGAAGCAGCCTGTAGAAGTGATAAGTAAAGACCGCATCTCGTTCTTTATAGGTCGGTAGTCCGTACATGCGTTTAAGCGTATAGGGAAGGTGTGAATTTTGCTTCTTTCCCCCTGGAAGAATTCCCTCGTTGAGATGGGTTAAAATCACCGTTTCAAAATCCAAATTTCTACTCTCCAACATCCCCATAATTTGCAATCCTTCCATCGCTTCTCCCTTGAAGTAGTTTTGAGTTTTAGAGAGCATTCGATAGAAGAGTTGATGCAGTGCTATGAGCGAATCTATAAAGTCGTATTCTTGAATCCAAGCTTCCAGTTTGGACAACAATCCACTGAGGTAAATACATTCGGTTTCAAGAAGCTGATCCTTATTGTTTTTAGCTTGTTTTTGAAAGGCGTTTACCAATTCTAAATTGTTTCTGACAAAGACTTTTGGACTCTGAAATTCCTTTGAAAACACCTTCTCAAATTCAAAAGATGTTTCAGCAGCTACTTCGCTTATCTGCGTTGAATTCCAATAACTTAAATTTTGTTTGCGCATCTTAAATACTAGGGAATCTACACTGGTATTTGTTTGTGATTTATAATGGTCCTTTAAAAGTGGATGCAATAACAACCTAAACACATCCTTAGATCTAAAACTAGCAGAGGGGTTCGCCTTGTGAACTTCAAACATCAATTCGATAAAACCAGCGAGCTTGGAGTTTTTAAGAGCGTACCCCATGGTAATATTGGGCGTGAGGTTTTCAGGGAGAGCGTTGAGTACAATATTGAGACTCTCTTCTTTTCCTAGGACAAGCGCTGTCTTTTTTAAGCGTTCATCACTCATAGAACTGAGTAATTTACCTACATACTGACCTTGAGCCACCTGCATTGGAAGTCCGATGATTTCAATCTCTTTATGCCTTCCCAATCCATCACTTATTCCATTAAGAGGTCTCCCTTGTAATTCCTTCCAACTGTCTCTATAGGAGCGGATAAAAAATCCTGCATCGTGATGGTCATCGTTGAGCGTATAACTATCAATGTCCCAATGAATCTCCGCTCTTTTTTTTGCTAAAAAGAATTGAAGAATCTTTTCTTCAGCTCTATTGAGTGCATTAAATCCGACAAAGACAAATTTTGTTCTCATGTCTTTTTGCAAATAAGCCTCTAGGTTTTGAACTGCTCTGCGATAGACCATTCCCCTAGTTCCCAACTGATCCTCATATAAACGCTCGCTAAACTTTTGATACATGGGATAGAGTGAATTCCAAAATTTTAGATAGGAACTCAAAAGCTCATTGGGTTGACCGCTTGGGTTCCATTCCGATAATTTTTTGTAATCCTCCAAATAGGCAAAGAGCTTCTTAGCATCTACCAAATACTGATCGATTTCAGAAAAATCGATCAATAGCGTTGATGCCCAAGAACTAAAATCTCCAAAAGAATCTAAAGGATCTGGGTCTAATGATTGATAGACTTCATAGAGCCGAAAGAGTTGTAATTCTTCAGAGAGATATGCTGTATTGGCCAATTCGCCGACAAAGACTTCAATAGATGTAATCTTTGGAGCAAAAACCGTTTGCTCCATGGCTTTTTTGAGATAGCTTCTTAGAAAATTCCCGGCGCGCTTACTGGGAAGCACAAAGCAATAATGCTCTAAATCCTTTCCCAGACCAGCGTATTGATCGGCGATATCTTCTAAGAATGACTTCATTAAATAACTCCTAACTCTTTCCCTACTTTTTCAAAGGCTGAAACAGCTCTTTGAAGTTCGTCTTTAGTAAGTGCAGCTGAGAGTTGTACCCTGATTCTAGCCTGTTCTTTTGGAACTACTGGATAGAAAAATCCAATGACATATACTCCAAAATCCAATAGACGGGCGGCCATCTTCTGTGCTAGTTTGGCGTCGTACAACATAATGGGAATAATCGCAGCATCCCCTTCTTTGATATCAAATCCCAAGGATTTAATTTCAGCTTTGAAGTAGCTCATATTCTCCATTAATTGATCTCTTAGACTCGTGTCGTTTTCAATGAGTTCAAACACCTTGATAGAAGCTCCTACAATTGAGGGAGCTAGTGAATTTGAAAACAAATAGGGTCTGGATCGTTGGCGGAGCATGGAAACAATTTCCTTGGAAGCAGTCGTATAACCTCCCATAGCTCCTCCTAGAGCCTTCCCTAAAGTTCCAGTGACAATATCTACTCTTCCCATTACTCGTTTGGCTTCGAGTGATCCTCTTCCTGTGGATCCTAAAAATCCTGCTGCATGACATTCATCTACCATGACTAGTGCTTGGTATTGATCTGCTAAATCACAAATTTTATCTAAAGGAGCAACGATCCCGTCCATTGAAAACACTCCATCAGTAACGATGATTTTATGACGTGCTCCATCTTGATCTGCCTGCTGCAATTGCTTTTCTAAATCCTCCATATCGCAGTTGGCATAGCGATAGCGCTTAGCCTTACAAAGGCGTACCCCGTCAATTATAGAAGCGTGATTAAGCGCATCGGAAATAATCGCATCTTCAGCACTGAATAGGGGTTCAAAAACTCCTCCATTGGCATCAAAGGCCGCTGCGTAAAGAATGGTATCTCCCATGCCGTAGAACTTGGAAATTTTATCTTCTAATTCTTTGTGAATGTCCTGGGTCCCACAGATAAATCGAACGGAAGACATTCCAAATCCGTGTGAATCCAAACTGTCTTTTGCAGCCTGTATCACTTCAGGATGAGCGGAGAGTCCCAAATAGTTATTTGAACATAGATTGATCAGTTGTGATCCATCTGTTAGATCCACTTCAGCTCCTTGTTTGGAACTGATAATTCGTTCTTTTTTAAAGAGGCCATCTGCTTCGATTGCATCTAATTCTTTTTGTAGAAATGTGTTAAAAGTAGGGTTCATTTAAGTTACATTTTTAATGGTTAATTCTTTGTGTATATAAACGATAAGCTTCTTACTTATTTTGTAATTTAATTCTTCTAATGCCTTTGCGTAGGTGTTGATCTGTTGAATGTCATCCTCCTTTTCAACACCGGTCTTATAGTCAATCACAACTACTTCATCTTTGTCGAAGACCAGTCTATCCGGTCGAAGTTCAATGCCGTCACGAGTAAATATTCCCTGTTCGTTTACGGAATGAATTCCAGCGCTAAAATAAGCTTTAAGCTCAGGATGTGATACAATTTCAGCTCCTTTTATCAAATACATTTCACGATCTTCGAAGGGGTATTCTTCTAAGAGTTTTACGCCAGCAAAGGGCAAGTCCTCAGCAGCGTGAACAAACTCCATAAATCGATGCCAGGTAGTACCCGCTTCTTTGGCCTGATAACTTAGATCGTCTAAGAGCAGCTTTTCGTGAGTGAGTAGACTGTATTTTGCCTCTTTTTTATGAGAGTATCTAAAGCGGAGTTGTTCTCCTTCTTGGACTTCTTTCTGCTCGGGAATTAAATCCTCAATTCGGTTGATTTGATAAGACCTACCCTGATCCCAATCGCCTTTTTGTTCTAAGTAGGAATACAGCAGATGTGAAATGCTCCCCTCCTTAAATTGATCTTCTGAATTTAAATCCCACCTACTGAATATCACTAAGCCCTTAACTGCTCTTGTAAGTGCCACATAGAGCAGATTTAAACTGTCCATTTCCTTAAGGCTATCTTCCTGTGCAACAACTTTTTTAGTGGCTGAACTATAGTTTGATAAGCTCTTGTTTTTGTTAAATAGCAATTGATCAAATCCTGCAAATTGATTTGGATTTACATCAACCCATAAAACTTCATCATTGTGTGTCTTGATGAGCTGTTGTTCTGCAAAGGGCAAGATTACAAATTCAAATTCCAATCCCTT
Source organism: Flavobacteriaceae bacterium (assembly GCA_036795105.1). Taxonomy (GTDB): domain Bacteria; phylum Bacteroidota; class Bacteroidia; order Flavobacteriales; family Flavobacteriaceae; genus MAG-120531. Next base: position 26,084 of record DAIRFL010000005.1, read on the forward strand.
GGATTTGTGTATGGTCATCAATTGCACTGCATTAACCGATTTAGGGCTCTTGATGCTCCATTTGTTTTTTTGCTCTTCCCATCGTTCTAAAAAACCTGCTACTGAGAGCTGTTCGGTCTGTAAATAGTCGTAAATCTGATCTAAAAAATAATTGATGTAAGCAGATTGTGTTGCTCCTAGTTTAAAACAACTGATGGCATAGGAAAGTCCATCATAGAGTTCTTGACTCGTAAAATAATCCATAGAGAACCCAAAGTCATCGTTCAACTGCTTCTTAAAGTGATTTAATCCCAATTGTATTTTTTGAGATTGATCAGATTGTTCTCTGTATAGGTATTCGAGTACTCGAGCTTGAAAATAAGCCTCCATAGGCCAGTTAGATGCGTATAGAAGATCGATCAGCAAACAGACCTCTGAGCTATTGCTCAAAAGAAGGGACTCAGATGATATAATTGGTATTCCATCCTGGGTCAAATGTTTTGCCAATAAGACTGACTGCTTGTTGTCTCTCGTTAGCACACAGATATCAGCATAGGAAAACCCATTAGCGATAATCTCCTGAATGGATTCAAGTGTTTTTTGACAGTACCGATTAAAGCGTTCCTCCTTTTTTTTGCCTTCTATAAATTCAATAGAAATCCATCCCTGTTGATCTTGGTGAAAAACCTCTTGTTTACTCGTTGTTTTGTAAAGCTGTTTTAAGTCTTGATGCGCTACGATAGCTGTACAACTCTCAAAAAATTCATTGTTGAAGTCGACGATGGTCTTTGCAGATCGATAATTCGTATCCAAGGGGATCGGTGTTCCCTTGACAAAAAAGGGTTCCTCAGGATGCTCGTAAAGTTTTACGAATTGACTTGCTGCCCCACCCCTCCATCGGTATACGGCCTGTTTAGGATCTCCTACAATCATTGCCGATCCAATTTCTCCACTGAGCGCATTGGATATTAAGGGGATTAAGTTCTCCCATTGTAAGATGGAGGTGTCTTGAAATTCGTCGATAAAAAAGTGTTTATATCGTTCCCCCATCCGTTCGTAGATAAAGGGAACTGCCTGCTTTCTGACCACCTCATAAATTCGTTTATTAAACTCTGCTATAGGGAGACTTTGCTGTTGTTCCATTAGTTTATTCAGCTCTTGTTGAACCTTAAAAATCAAGCTAAGCGGCTGAATATTTCTGTAAGCATTTTCGATGTAATAATACTCGTTAAGCAATTTTTGAATCTGATCGAGCACCTCCTTTAACTGTGGTTTTATTTCATCGATGGCATCCTTCTCCTTTTCAGGAGTTGTTTTATTATAAGGGTCCTGATCCTCAAAGTTGATCAACCACTTGGCCGTAATTTCTTTGGGTCGATCTCCTGATTGAATCTTAGCCAAAAACTTTGGCAAGTATCCTCCTGAAAAGGAATTCATCAAATGGAGTGCCTCTAAAAACCCTATAGTTTCCTTAGCCAAATCAACCAATTGTTGCTCAACCTCTCTTAGTTGCTTGGTGCAATGGTGAATCAGTTTTTTAAAATCCTCATCTTTTTTAGTAGATAACTGCTGAAGTGATTTAAAATGAGTTTCGTCAAAAAGTAATATAGCGGTTTCTCTTAAAT
>DAIRFL010000133.1:0-5481 GCA_036795105.1 Flavobacteriaceae bacterium
TATGTGAAGCGAGCATAATCTAACGCAAAAAAAATTAAAAATCAATGCCTATTTGATTTTTTTTATAAAAGTTTTGTTCACATATTTGTCATTGTATTTCAAGCGTGATTTACAGTCGTTTTTTTTATAAGAACATCAACCAAAAAGTTTTTAGTGAGCTTTTAAAATTTCACTAAAAAAACAAACCAAATTAAACCAAAAATACCTAATTAAAACATGAGCTTAACTGCGAACGATGTTTGGAACAACTGTCTCCTTTTTATAAAAGATAATATTCAGTCGCAGGCGTTTAAGACATGGTTTGAACCTATTAAACCTGTCAAACTTCAAGATCAAGCTCTATCTGTTCAGGTTCCCTCAAAATTCTTTTACGAATGGTTAGAAGAGCATTATGTAAAGCTCTTAAAAGTTGCACTCACAAAACAATTGGGGGAGAATGCAAAATTGGTTTATATCATTAAGATGGAAAACACTTATGGTAATAAGGAACCTTTTACAGAGAAAATTCCTTCAGCCAACAGAGCGACCACTAATGAACCACAGGAGCTCGACGTTCCTATCAAATCTAAAAGCCCAGAACTCAAGAATCCTTTTGTGATTCCTGGAATTAGAAATATAAAGATTGAATCTCAGCTCAATCCAAACTATAATTTTGAAAATTTCTTAGAAGGAGATTCAAACCGATTAGCGCGCTCAGCTGGTATGGCTGTCGCTAACAAGCCTGGTGGAACTTCGTTTAACCCACTTCTTATATTTGGTGGAGTTGGTCTGGGAAAGACTCATTTAGCTCATGCTATTGGTGTGGATATCAAAGACAAATATCCTGAACGTACCGTATTGTACATCTCAGCTGAAAAATTCACTCAACAATACATCGAGTCTGTAAAAAAGAATACGAGAAACGACTTTATTCATTTCTACCAACTCATCGATGTTCTTATTATTGACGATGTTCAATTCCTTTCAGGTAAGTCGGGGACTCAAGATGTGTTCTTCCATATCTTTAATCACTTACACCAAAACGGAAAGCAAGTTATTTTAACTTCTGACAAGGCTCCTGTCGATATGCAAGATATCGAACAACGACTCTTATCTAGATTTAAATGGGGACTTTCCGCTGAACTTCAATCACCTGATTACGAAACTAGAGTATCTATTCTAAAGAACAAGCTCTACAAAGACGGTGTTGAAATGGACGAGCAAATCGTTGAGTACGTCGCTAAACACATCAAATCGAACATCAGAGAGCTCGAAGGAGCAATTATCTCTCTGATTGCTCAATCTTCTTTTAACAAAAGAGAAGTTACTCTTGATTTAGCACAGCAAGTAGTTGAGAAGTTTGTCAAAAATACCAAGAGAGAAGTATCTATCGACTATATTCAAAAGGTTGTATCTGATTATTTTGAAATGGATGTAAGCACACTTCAATCCAAGACGAGAAAGAGACATATTGTTCAGGCGAGACAATTAGCGATGTTCTTTGCCAAGAAATTTACCAAAGCCTCGCTTGCTAGTATTGGTTCTCAAATCGGTAAAAGAGATCACGCAACTGTATTACACGCCTGTAAAACAGTAGATAATCTTGCTGAAACTGATAAACAGTTTAGAAAATACATCGAAGACCTCTCGAAGAAGTTCTCTTAAACCCATACTTCCCTTATGGAAGCATCCCAAATTGGTACTCTCTACCTCATACCCACTACTCTAGGTGACACTGAACCCCTAGAAGTACTTCCTATTTCCATCAAAAAAACGATCGAACGCACAGACTATTTTGTGGTTGAAAATGAGAAAAGCGCCAGAAGGTTTATCAAGAAAATAACTCCTTCCAAAAAACAAGATAGCTTAAAGCTAAGTGTCATCAACAAATACACTGACCCAATGGAGCTTCCAAGCTTTCTAGATCCGTGTTTGGAGGGGCATTCTTTAGGAGTGATTTCAGAGGCTGGTTGTCCAGGAGTAGCCGATCCAGGAGCAGATATTGTAGCAATAGCGCACCAAAAGAACATCAAAGTAGTTCCTCTTGTCGGTCCTTCTTCAATCTTATTAGCCCTAATGGCGAGTGGTTTTAACGGTCAGAATTTTGCTTTTATCGGTTATCTACCTATTGATAAAACAGTTCGAAAGTCTGCCATAAAACGATTAGAGAATCAATCAAAGAGCACTCATCAGACGGTAATATGTATTGAGACTCCTTACAGAAACAACAAGCTCTTCGAAGAATTTTGTGCGAGTTTAAATCCTCAAACCAAAATGTGTATTGCCTGTGATATTACCTTGCCCACTGAGTATATCAGTACCAAGACAGTGGCTGAGTGGAAAAAGACAAAGATTGACCTTCACAAAAGGCCTTGTATCTTTTTAGTTCAGGCTTAAATAAGTTTTGGATCTTTTCTCATTACGACTGCAGAGACATCATAACCTGCAAACTTCTTCATATAATTGGACACTGAAGTTCCATAGGCATCTTTAAAGTCTTCTTTACCCCAGCTGATCAAAAATTTCTTGACATTGCCAGGACCAGCTAAATGTGCAGCTGCGAGTATACCACTCTCGGTAATTTCAACTCCATCTATTATTTTACCGCTGTAGAATGCAATATAGTTTCTAAGAACCCATTTATTTCTAGAAGTATTGTGGTTGAACACACGCTCTTGAAAGGCTGGGTCATTGATAAAACACTGGTGATCTTCTATCCCAAAGTGATGCAGTGTAGCTTTACCGAATTGATATTTACCCATATAACCCAAGGTATTTACTCTTGTGTAGTCTCCTTGAGATTCTTTAAATCCAAGAGCCTCTTTAAAAGCGATAAATCCAGAGGATAAATAGGGAGTGAAGCTTAGATTTTGAGGGTGGGTATCCCCTACGCCGTATAAAAATTCTTTAGAAACTTTTAAAGAATTAGGCACTGAAACTTCGGTGTGTGTGTTGGAGTAAAAACTACTAGTTAAAAATATTAGTATACTTCCAACCAACAAAATGAACTTTCTCATATTTTGGCTTTTTAGCAGTAGCTGCTAAAATTCGCTGCAAATTTACAACTATTTTTTTAATTCAACCAAATGTGAGTGTAATTATCTGTATATCAGAAGTTTATCTTCGTATTTTTTGTTCCTTGATCCAAGCCACGTATTCCTTCTTGTTTTTGTTGTGTTCCCTGAGGGTAGATGCAAATTTGTGATAACCAAAATTTTTAACATCAGCAACGAAGAAAATATAGTCGTGTTTCTTAGGATTGAGCACTGCTTCTATGGCCGATAAATCGGGCATGGCAATTGGTCCAGGAGGAATACCTTTGTGCTTGTAGGTATTGTATGGAGAATTTATTTTGAGATCTCTGTAAAGCACCCTTCTTATGATTAAATCGTAATCATTGGCTGCTCTGCGAAGCGCGTAGATAACCGTTGGATCTGCCTGAAGCTTCATTCGTTTTTCAAGTCGATTGAGATAAACTCCTGCAATAGTAGGACGCTCATCAACTTTTACAGATTCTTTGTGAACAATCGAAGCTAAACTGTAGACCTCAGTGGGGTTTAATCCATATTTTTTTGCTTTTGCAATCCTACTCGAGTTCCAATAGTTGTGGTATTCTTTGAGCATTCGGTCTCTAAACTCATCGGCTGAGGTATTCCAATACAACTGATAGGTGTTGGGAATATACATACTCAGTGCAGTATCGAGATTGAAATTATTTGCAGCTAAAAATTCTTTGTCTTTAAATGAGCTGATCAAACTCGTTGAATCCGCCTCAATAATCTCTGAAATTTTTCCTGCTAGCTTTTCCAGTCGGTCTAAATTGTTAAACGTAACATTGATGGCTTCTGATTTCAATCTGAGCATATTGACAATGTCATTATTGCTCATCCCCTTCTCTATGGTGTATTTACCTGCACGAATACGATCTAGATACCCCTTTTGTTTAGCGATAATCATAAAAGCCTTAGGGTGTTTAAGCCAAGGGCTAATCATCTTTTCAATTGTCTGTGCATCTGATCCAGTAGGAATATAGAGTTCGACAAACTCCTGTTCAAAGGCAGTATTGGACAACTTTATAGAAGAATAAATCTTATAGGAGATAATTCCTCCTATCAGTATTAAACTAACTACTACGATAAGTATTATTTTCCTTTTTTTAGCCATATTACAGAATCAACTGATATAATAATTCATCTTTAAAGACTCCCTTGGAATAATGCCAATCACTCTTATTGGCAATTTTTAAAAAGCCCGCTTTTTCAAAAAGAGCCATGCTCTTATGGTTGTCTTCCAGAATATGAGCGTAGAGTTGATGTAGCTTTAATTCCTTTTTAGCGTACTCGCTAATGAGTTTTAATGCCTGTGAGGCATAACCTAAAGCTCTGTATTCTTTTTCAATAATAATGCCAACTCCTGCTCTTTTGTGAAGATAATTAAAATTGAACAAATCGACGAAGCCTACAGCAGTCTGATCCTTAAGTGCGATCACAAATCGCTCTTGCCCCACTTCTTTTATGGGCTTGTTAGAAGCTAAGATGTACTCGATTAATACCTCCTCTGAAAAAGCTTCGGTTGTGTCACTTAGGTGCCAATAAGAAGGATTGTTTTCAATTTGTTGTAAAAACGACAAATCTTCTATGGTTAAGGCCCTAAGCTGAACTGTATTATTCATTGTCGATTCTAATGCTCCCTTGGAAAACCAATTGAGCTGGTCCTTCTAAATAGACCTCTTTATAAGAGTGGTCTTCACAGTTAAAGTGAACCTTCAAGGTTCCTCCTTTAGTTTGTAATACTACCGGAGAACTCACTTTAGTCCGAGAATGAAGACATATAGCTGCAGCAGTTGCTCCAGTTCCACAAGAGTATGTTTCGTCTTCGACACCTCTTTCATAGGTTCGTATAGACAGATCTCCGTTTGGATTTTCTTCAATAAAATTCACATTAGAACCAGGTTGGCCGTAAATTCCATATCTAATTTTTCTGCCTTCTTCAAAAACATTGAACTGTTCAAGATCACTTACAAACTGAACGTGATGCGGCGATCCTGTATCGGTAAACAAATAAGCGTCATTGTCAACTATTTTTGAAACATCTGTCATTTGAAGTTTTACGAAGCCATTACTAACAGTAGCTTTGTGCAATCCATCAACTGCCATAAAGACAGCTGTGTCTTCGATCACTCCTAACTGCTTAGCAAAGGCCACCAAACACCTGCCTCCATTTCCACACATCGTAGAAGGGTTGCCGTCCGCATTGTAATACACCATTTGAAAATCGTATTCAGGATGGTTCTCTAAGAGAATAAGACCGTCTGCTCCTATTCCAAACCTCCTATGACATAGCTTAGCGACTAATTTAGTATCCTCTTTTGGAAAGAATTCCTCTCTATTGTCAATCATGACAAAATCATTCCCTGTACCCTGATATTTGTAAAAATTCAAATTCACCTCAATTGTTTTATCAGCACAAATATAGCAATTTATTAAGGTTTTTTTAGCAGTT
>DAIRFL010000134.1:0-5434 GCA_036795105.1 Flavobacteriaceae bacterium
ATCAGACACCTTCTTTAAAGCGACTCAAGATGAAAAGATGACCGCAACCATGAAGGATTTTTGCGATTATTTTGCAGAGAAATTAGAACTTAAAAAATAGACTAGAGCGATTTATTAACCGAATCGATAAAATTCAACAATTCATCTCTCCCCACTCTATTTGAAGAAGAAGTTATAAAGTGTTGTGGAGGTTCTTCCCAACCATCTTCGACCAATCGTTTTAAATAGGCATCGACTTGACGCTGAACAGCCATAGGCTTGAGCTTATCTGCTTTGGTAAATACGATACAAAATGGTATTCCATGTTCTCCTAACCAGCGCATAAATTCCAAATCGATGGGTTGTGGTTCATGCCTACTATCGACCAAAACAAATCCACAAACTAATTGCTTGCGCTCTAAAAAGTATTGAGTGATGTACTTCTGAAAAGTAGCCTTGTCTTTCTTAGAAACACGGGCATATCCATATCCTGGCAAATCGACCAAGAACCAATTGTTGTTGATTTTAAAGTGATTGATCAATTGGGTTTTTCCAGGTCTACCTGAAGTTTTGGCAAGTGATTTTCGTTCACAAATCATATTGATAAGGGAAGACTTACCTACATTAGAACGACCTATAAAAGCGTATTCTGGCAGTGGATCCTTAGGACAGGATTCCACTTTGGCATTACTCATTACAAATTCTGCCGATTTAATCTGCATCGTTGAAAATTTAAAATCCGCGCTTCGTTATCCAAGCATCCATGATTCTGTTAAACTCATCAGGGTGTTCCATCATCGGAGCATGTCCGCATTTATCAATCCAAAAGAGTTCTGAATCGGGTAAAAGCTTATCGAATTCATCAGCTACATTAGGAGGAGTTACCGTATCGTTTTTACCCCAAATAATACAAGTTGGATTGCTCATTTTAGGCAAATCTTTTGCCATATTGTGACGTATTGCACTCTTTGCAATGGCAAGCGTCTTTACTAACTTCATTCGATCGTTAACCACAGCAAATACTTCATCAACTATTTCCTTGGTCGCTACCGCTGGATCGTAAAACACCTCTTCTGCTTTGGCCTTGATGTAGTCGTAATCACCTCGTTTGGGATAACCGTCTCCCATCGCACTTTCGTAGAGTCCAGAAGAACCTGTAATCACCAATGCCTTTACCTTTTCAGGATGGAGCTTGGTAAATAAAAGTCCTATATGACCTCCTAGTGAATTTCCGAGTAGGATCGCTTGTTCAAAACCTACATGCTCCATAAAATCATAGAGGTATTCTGCAAAGTTCTTTACTGTTGTTTTTAAAAGTGGCTGGTCGTATATCGGAAGTTCAGGGATAATTACCTGATATCCTTTTTTTGGAAAATATTCGGCAACTCCTTGAAAATTACTGAGTCCACCCATTAAACCGTGAAGAATAATAATAGGCGTTCCACTTCCGAGTTGAACGTATTTGAATTTTCCTTCTTGTTTGATTTGTTCTTGCATCCTTGGTTGTCTTGGGGACAAATATAGGCATTCGCAATTGATTTTTCATTCCTCCAATAGGGAGTTATTAACGGTTTTTTTATCAAAGCCCTAAAAGAGATGGGGCTCTTTCATTAAAAACTCAATTTAAAAACTGCTATTTTAAAATAGTTTTAAAACAAATCAGAATTTCTCTACTTCACAATATTTGTGTATTTTTGCCTTCCTTAATAGAACGAATACTAATATCAGTTTTCAATGAAAAAATTCACTAAAGAAGTTTACCTCAAGTGGTATGAGGATATGTTATTCTGGAGAAAATTCGAGGATAAATTAGCAGCTGTCTATATTCAACAAAAAGTGAGAGGATTTTTACACCTCTACAATGGACAAGAGGCTGTTCTCGCTGGATCACTTCACGCAATGGATCTCAAGCACGACAAAATGATTACCGCTTATAGAAACCACGTTCAGCCTATCGGAATGGGAACCGATCCTAAACGAGTAATGGCAGAACTCTATGGAAAAGTAACGGGTACTTCCAAAGGGATGGGAGGATCTATGCACATCTTTGATGTTGAAAAAGGTTTTTACGGAGGTCACGGTATTGTAGGGGGGCAAATTCCTCTAGGTGCTGGATTGGCTTTTGCAGATAAGTATTTTAATAAAAAAGGGGTTACCCTTTGTTATATGGGTGATGGTGCAGTTCGTCAAGGTTCGCTTCACGAAACCTTTAACCTTGCGATGCTTTGGAAACTTCCCGTAGTCTTTATCTGTGAAAACAACGGATATGCGATGGGTACTTCTGTAAAGCGTACAGCTCACCACGAAGAAATTTGGAAACTTGGCCTTGGGTATGAAATGCCATGTGGACCGGTAGATGGAATGAATCCTGTTGAAGTTGCCAAAGAAGTTGATAAGGCTGTTAAAAGAGCGAGAGCTGGAGAAGGTCCTACCTTCTTAGAGATGAAAACCTATCGCTATAGAGGTCACTCTATGAGTGATGCGCAGCATTACAGAACCAAAGAAGAAGTAGAGGAATACAAGAAGATTGACCCTATTACTCAGGTTCTCGATGTGATTAAAGAAAAGAAATACGCTACCGATAAGCAGATTGCTGAAATCGGAAAACGCGTAAAAGATAAGGTTGCTGAGTGTCAAAAATTCGCTGAAGAAAGTGAATTCCCACCAGTTCAACAGATGTACGATATGGTGTACGAACAAGAAGATTACCCATTTTTACAACATAAATTATAATATTAGATGGCAATAGTAGTAAATATGCCGAGATTGTCCGATACCATGGAAGAGGGTACGGTAGCAACTTGGCTTAAAAAAGTTGGAGACGAGGTTCAAGAAGGAGATATCTTAGCTGAGATTGAAACCGATAAAGCCACTATGGAATTCGAATCGTTTAACGAAGGAGTTCTGTTGCATATCGGGGTACAGGAAGGAGATACTGCTCCAGTTGATACCCTTTTAGCGATTATCGGTGATGCAGGTGAAGATATTTCGGGATTACTTTCTGGAGGTGCTTCAACCGATGAGGCTCCAAAAGCTGAAGAGGCTCCAGTGGAAGCAACTACTGAAGCTGCTCCAGCTGCAGAACTTCCTACTGGTGTTGAAATTATTACCATGCCGAGATTATCCGATACCATGGAAGAAGGTACGGTAGCAACATGGCTAAAAAAGGTTGGAGAAGAGATTCAAGAAGGAGATATCCTTGCTGAAATTGAAACCGACAAGGCTACTATGGAATTTGAATCGTTCAATGCCGGTACCTTATTACACATCGGTCTTCAAGAAGGAGAATCTGCTCCTGTAGACAGCCTTCTTGCTATCATTGGACCTGCTGGAACGGACGTTTCTGGAGTAATTGCTTCTGGTGTACAGCCAGCTGCAGAACCCCAAAAAGAAGAAGCTCCAAAAGAAGCTCCAAAAGCAGAGGCAGTACCAAAAGCTGCTGCTCCTCAGGCAACTACTACTAATACCAATACTTCTGGTCGTATCTTTGCTTCACCACTCGCTAAAAAACTAGCGGAAGAAAAAGGAATTGATCTTTCTCAAGTTCAAGGATCTGGTGAACAAGGAAGAATCATCAAAGCAGATATTGAAAACTTTACTCCAAAAGCCACAGCGCAGGCTGCTGCTTCTACTTCAGCTCCAGCAGCTGTTGCAACAGGTGTTGAGAGCACTGAGGAGGTAAAGAATTCTCAAATGCGCAAAGTAATTGCGAAGCGTTTAGGAGAATCGAAGTTTACGGCTCCTCACTACTACCTCACTATTGAAGTAGATATGGATCAGGCTATTGCTTCTAGAAAACAAATCAATAAAATCCCTGATACGAAAGTATCATTTAACGATATGGTTCTTAAAGCTTCAGCAATGGCGCTTAAGAAACACCCACAAGTAAACACTTCATGGAATGGTGATACCACCATTTACAACCACCACATCCATATGGGTGTAGCGGTAGCAGTAGAAGACGGTTTAGTCGTTCCAGTGATTCCGTTCGCTGATACGCTACAACTTACTCAAATCGGAGGTTCTGTTCGTGAATTAGCCACTAAAGCAAGAGATAAGAAATTAACTCCTGCTGAAATGGAAGGTTCTACCTTTACGGTTTCTAACCTTGGAATGTTCGGTATTCAAGAATTCACATCGATCATCAATCAGCCAAATTCAGCAATCCTATCGGTAGGTGCAATCGTTGAAAAACCAGTTGTTAAAAACGGACAAGTAGTTCCTGGAAACACTATGAAACTCACCCTTGCTTTAGACCACAGAACAGTGGATGGAGCAAGTGGTGCTCAGTTCTTACAAACGCTTCAAATGTATTTGGAGAATCCAGTAACCATGTTGGCTTAAGACCTATCAACACCAAATTTTAATTAAACCACTCAAATTTGAGTGGTTTTTTTATTTTACAAATTTTTTAATCTTTCAAAAACAATAATATCTCACTACCTTCGTTTTATTGCTGAAGAAGATTATATGAATAGAATTGTTTTACTTTTTGCGTTGCTAATCGCAGGCCAATTAAAGGCTCAAGAAGAGGATTACAGAAGAGTTATTGTAACTGCTGTACCCTTTTTGAATATTGCTGCTGATGCTAGGGCTGCTGCTCTAGGAGATATGGGTGTAGCTACTTCTGCAGATGTATTTTCCATGCAGTGGAATCCAGCGAAAACAGTGTTTAATGAAAAAGAACAACAAATTGCCTTTAGTTATAACCCATACTTAGAGAATATTGTCACCGATATAGCACTTCTCAACCTCTCTTATTTTAAAAAGATTGATGATCGATCAGCTTTTGGATTGGGAATGCGCTACTTTACTCTTGGTGAAATAGAACTCAGACAGTACGCTTCGGATCCCGGTTCGGTTGCAAAACCAAATGAAATAGCCATCGACGGATCCTATGCCTTAAAATTAGATCCTAACTTTAGTATGGGTGTGAGTGGAAGGTATATTCGATCCAACTTAAAAATACCTCAAACAACTACTGTAGACACTAGAGCTGCTTCGAGTTTTGCAGTGGATGTATCTGGATACTATATTGGAGATTTAAAAGATAAGGGAACTTATGACGGAAGGTATCGTTGGGGATTTAATATTTCAAATCTCGGACCCAAGGTTACTTACGATATCACTGGGGAGCGATTCTTTATACCAACTAATTTGAGATTGGGAATCGGTTATGACTATGTCTATTCAGAAAATTCTGTTTTAGCACTGACCTTTGAAACCACTAAACTCCTAGTCCCTACCCCAAAAGATTTTAATGGCAATGGTCAATTGGATGCTCTGGATTTTGAACGCTATCAAGACATCCCTTATTTCGAAGGGGCCTTAAATTCTTTTTTTGATGCACCTGATGGATTTTCAGAGGAACTCAAAGAAATTACCTGGGCTATTTCTGGTGAATACACCTATTCCAAACGCTTTAGTATGCGAATGGGATACTTTAGTGAAAACC
>DAIRFL010000135.1:0-5432 GCA_036795105.1 Flavobacteriaceae bacterium
ATTCAGCGATTAATCCCTATATCAAATAAGGAGTTATTAAAGAAAGTTGTTAATAGAGATTAGTCTACCTTTTTTAAAAGAGCCATATAGAATCCATCAAAGCCACTTTTAGAGGCAAAAACGTGATCTTCTTTTTCTAATTGAAAAGATTGTCCAGCTTCAGAACTCAAAAAGGCTTCTACCTGCATTTGGTTTTCTTGAGGAAGAATAGAGCAGGTAGCATAGACCATTTTACCTCCACTTTTGACCATTTTACTATAGGATTGAAGTAATTCAGCCTGAGTACTTACTACTCGATCCAAGAAGTCTTGATCGAGTTTCCACTTGGCATCTGGATTTCTCTTGAGAACCCCTAATCCAGTACAAGGAGCATCGATCAGTAGTCGATCGGCCTGCCCTTTTAACTTTTTGATCACCTTAGTCGATTCGATGACTCTAGTTTCAATATTGTGAGCCCCATTTCTTTTAGCTCTGCGTTTTAACTCTTTGAGTTTATTCCCATAGATATCCAAAGCGATTAACTGCCCTTTGTTTTCCATCTGAGCGGCTATGTGTAGTGATTTTCCACCGGCTCCTGCACAGGCATCGATAACACGCATCCCTGGTTCTACCTCTAAGAATGGAGCCACCAATTGAGATGAAGCATCCTGAACTTCGAACCACCCATTTTGAAACAGATCTGTTTTAAAAACATTGGATCTTCTTTTGAGTACTAAGGCATCTGGATATGGATCGAGTTTATCAGTGACTATATCTAAATTGAGTAATTCTTTATAGAGTTGTTCTCTAGTACACTTAAGAGTGTTTACTCTGAGTACCACCTTAGCTTCCTCGTTCAGCGCGTGTAATTCCTTAGTCCAAAACGCTTCCCCTAAGGCTTTGATTCCTAGTTCGTCCATCCAATCAGGGATGGATTCAGCGATTTTTCTAGTAGCAGATAATTCGTCGAATTTTCCTTTGATTCTTCGCTCTGGAGTACCTTCAATTTGCTTCCAGTCAGGTAATTGATGTCCTTTTAATACAGCCCATACTGCCCAAATTCTAAAGAGATTTTCTCTGCTATAAGGCGCTTTTACCTCAGCAATAGTTTCATACAATCGTTTGTATCGAACGATCTCATAGGTGGTTTCAGCGATGAATCCACGATCTCTAGATCCCCATCGTTTGTCAAACTTCAAAACTTTTTCGACAACTTTATCGGCGTATTGTCCCTGATTGAAGATCATATTAAGACCATCGACTACTGCAAAGACTAGATTTCTGTGTAATTTCATAAGGAATTTAATTCTGCTGCAAAGCTAAGCTTAATTTTTATACTTTTTGATGATGAAACAAAGCTATCTTTTAATCTTTTCAATTCTACTGTTGAGTTGTAATTCTAAAACTTTAGTTCCGATCACTCAAGTGAGTATCAGTGAACTCTATAAAGATTCAGTATCGATCAGAGCGATCAGTATTGATAAAAACAAACTCTTTTTTGGGACATCAAAGGCCTACGTAGGTGTACTTGATTTAGACACACATCAACTCGATAGTCTAGTAGTACCCAATCAGGCATTTAGAGCTACAGCAGTTAACTCAAAAGGATACTATGCCTTATCTATAAACAATCCTGCACAACTGCTATCTATCGATGCTGATTTCAATGCAAAAGTTGTGTATAGTGAATCGGGTGAGGGGGTCTTTTACGATGCCTTACATTTTGTAAACGATGAAGTTGGTTTTGGACTCGGTGACAATTACGACGGTTGTATGTCCGTACTAAAAACTGTAGATGGGGGACTGAGCTGGAACAAAATAAGCTGTAGTGAACTCCCACCCTCAGAACTAGGAGAAGGGGCTTTTGCAGCTAGTAATACCAATATTGAATCTGTGGGATCAAATCTTTGGATGGCCACTACCAAAGGAGCAGTCTACAGATCTAATGATTTGGGGGAGCATTGGGAATCGGTTAAATCCCCACTGGTTGATTCCTTAGCTACCCATGGAATCTATTCGATGGACTTTTACGACGAGCTAAGAGGAATCATCTACGGAGGCGATTATACCAAACCCGATTACAACAAAAACAATATCGCAATAACCACCGATGGAGGTCTGCATTGGAACCTTATAGCAGATGGAACCAATCTCGGATATAAGAGTTGTGTGCAATTCGTTCCCAATTCCAATGCACAGCAAATTGTAGCTGTAGGATTTACAGGAATTGTCGTTTCAAATGACGGAGGACTCAGTTGGAATACCCTCTCAAGCGAATCCTTTTTTACGCTTCGATTTATAGATGAACATACCGCTTATGCAGCAGGAAGAGGGAGAATAGCTAGATTAGAATTTAACTGAGTTGAGCGATTACCTTATCGAGTTTTGTGTTGACTTCACTGGCAATTGCTCCCAAGGAATCATTTTCAACAGACATCATAGAAGCCATAGGATCAACAGCAGAAACTTCGATACTTCCATTCTCGTGTTGCTGAACAACGACATTACAAGGCAGAAATACTCCAATCTTATTTTCAGAGCTAATCGCTTTATGAGCAAAGTGAGGGTTACAAGCACCTAAGATGCGGTACTTTTGAAAATCTAGGTCTAATTTTTCCTTGAAAGTGGCGGATACATCGATGTCAGTTAATACTCCAAAGCCTTCAGATTTTAAAGCTTCAGTAACCGCTTCGATAGTTTGATCAAAGGATTTACCTTCTATAGTAATACTTTTGTGATAGTTCATGAGGTTTCTATTTAAATGAATTTCAAAATTATGAAATCATTTCACGAACTTTTGTAAACGATGTTACACAGTTAAAGTAAGGGAAATGCTATTTCTTTAGGTTTTGAATTCGATTGAGCTCCTTGACTTCTCTTCTCTCTGTGCATTCGCATGAGCTTTCTTCTAAAGCTATCTTCAGCTCTAGGCAATAAAAGCACTTTATTGGCAGGTAACACTTCTAAGAGATCTTTATAGAGTTTCATCGTTCTCTCGTGTTCTGAAGTGCGCTCCTCCATATAGCTCTCAAGCTGTTTTTTAGCTTCAGCTTCAGACAAATTACTAGGATCCATATTGGATTCTTGAGCTCTTTTTCTCATGGATTGCCACATCTTAATTTGAGCTTTTTCAAATTGATTGTACACAGGCCAAAAGTTAGATGCCTGATCAGCAGTCAAGCTGAGTTCCTCCGTAAAGTAAGCTACTTTATAGCTTTTGATTTTCTTGAACTGCTCCTCTTGGCTTTCTGTTTGAGCAATCGAAACCATAGTGCTGAGCATAAAAAAAAGTGATAGATATATTTTAGTAGTCATTTCCATAGAGATTTAATTCTGAATATTCTTCGATTTGAAGATCTATATAATCTTCAAGATCTGATCGATTTGAGGCTAAGAAATCTAATTCTGTAGTTCCTTGTGGTAATTCACTAGCCAAATAATAGTTGTCAAAGGAAGTTCGAGTGGTTTTGAGATAGGAATCAACCTCATTAAAACTCAACTGATCAATTTCAATACTATTGGACTGATTGGAATTTACCATTATCGGTATCGCAATTAGAAGCGTAATAGCAGCGGCAATAGCAGATATCTTATAGCTCTTAAACAAGCTTATGACAGTTGGCTTCGTTTCTTTTTTAGGAAGGGCAACCTTAAAGGAATCAAAATAATTTTCAGGAGTGCTAAAGCCAGAACGAGCCTTGGTTTCCCCAAGGGAAACCTCAAAGTCTTCCATATAATTTTCTGGAATTTTAAAGGGATTATTTTTTGGTATCTCGTTCATATTAAATAAGATGTCTTTTTTAGCAAAAGGTTTAATGCTCCGTTAAATATTCTTTGATTTTTGTACTAGCGTGATGATAGGAGGCTTTTAAAGCACCTACAGAAGTATCTAAAATCTCAGATATTTCTTCGTATTTCATCTCCTGAAAATACTTCATATTAAAAACGATACGTTGTTTTTCTGGCAAGGTCGCAATTGCCTTTTGAAGTGAGGTTTCTATTGCATCGCCTTCGAAGTACACATCGGACTCTAATAAGGAGGCCTTATGATCGATATAATCACTAGATTCAATTCCTAGTTTTCTAGACTTTTGTCTGATAAAACTCAAAGCTTCATTGGTCGCGATTCGATACATCCAGGAATAGAGTTTTGAATTGCCCTTAAAAGAGTTGATGTTTTCATAACATTTAATAAAAGTGTTTTGAAGTACATCATCCGTGTCGTCGTGATCGAGTAAGATTCTTCTGATATGCCAATACAAACGTTCCTTATAAGCATTTACAAGCATATCAAATGCCGAGTGCTTTAAGTCTTCGTTTTGTAGGTTTTTAACAAGTAGGCTTTCTTCGATCAAAAGAAGTATTTAATAATAAGACGATTAAAGATACAAAAGGTTTAAGAAAGAGACTGAAGATTTACCAATTGGTAGTAGTAGTTCTTTTGAGCGATAAGTTCCTGGTGAGTTCCCAACTCGATAAGCTTTCCTTCTTTCATCACTGCGATTTTATCAGCGTTTTTAATGGTTGAAAGTCTGTGCGCAATAACCAGAGTAGTCCTGTTTTGCATCAGTTTTTCCAGAGCATCCTGTACCAGTTGCTCACTTTGAGTATCCAAAGCTGAAGTGGCCTCATCTAAGATCATAATAGGAGGATTTTTAAGGATGGCTCTTGCAATGGCTAAACGTTGCTTTTGACCTCCGCTGAGTTTGTTTCCTCCATCTCCTATATTGGTTTGATAGCCTTCTTCTAATTGAGTGATAAACTCATGGGCATTGGCTGCCTTGGCTGCTGCGATCACTTGTTGCTCGTTACAGTGATCAACTCCAAGGCAAATATTGTTAATCACAGAGTTGTTAAATAGAATGGAGTCTTGTGACACAAAAGCCATCTTAGTTCTCAGCGATTTTAAACTAAAGTCTTTGATACTTTGAGCGTCAATTTCGATACTTCCTTTATCGAAGGGGTAAAAACGCATCAGTAAATTAGCCAGAGTGGTTTTACCAGAACCTGATTGACCCACTAGCGCAAGGGTTTCTCCCTTATTTAAGGTAAGATTGATGCTGTCGAGCACTTGTTTGTCTTCATAAGAGAAACACAATTCTTTAAACTCAATAGATCGCTCAAAGGATTTTAGTTCAACAGGATTTTCAACTTCATCTAAGCCACTTTGATCATCCAATACTTCTAGAATACGAGCAGCAGCGGCATTGCCCTTTTTAAGTCCGTAGGAAGCTTTGCTAATGGCCTTAGCAGGAGTGAGTATATTATAAGCCAATCCCATATAAGCTATAAAGGAAGACGCTTCTAGGGTTCCCTGAATTAATACCATACTTCCTCCATACCACAGCAAAATACCAATTACTGCAATTCCTAAGAATTCAGAAGTAGGAGAGGCTAAGTTTTGTCGGTTGAGCAAACTGTTTGAAAAATGAAAAAAACGATCGGTAGTATGG
>DAIRFL010000136.1:0-5430 GCA_036795105.1 Flavobacteriaceae bacterium
CACTTAGCCCGTATCATACTCAGAAATAGAATTGGTATTCTAATTCTAATTGTCGGGTTCACTTTGTTTTTAACAACTCAGTGGAAGTATATGCGCTTTTCCAATACCGAAGCGAACCTCCTTCCAGATGATCATATTGAAAACATCATCTTCAATAATTTTGTCGAAGAATTTGGTGGCCAGGAAAACATCATCGCTATAGCTGTAAAAGATTCTGCGCTTTTTGAACTTGAAAATTTCAATCGCTGGCAACGACTCAGCAAACAATTAGGGGCGCTTCCAGAAGTTAAAAATGTCATTTCTACTGAGAATGTTGAAGAGCTCGTTCGCAATAGAGCTGAAAACCGATTTGAACTCGATATCATTTTTAAGGAAGAGTACAGTTCTCAAGAACAGCTCGACAGGGATTTAAGAACCCTATTAGACTATCAGCCTTTTTACGAAAAACTACTCTATAACAGGGAGACACGTACGGTGCGATCACTTATTTATATCGATGCCGATCTATTGAACACCTCTGTTCGAAAAACATTTATACTCGAAGATTTAAATCGTATCACTAGCGATTTTGAAAGCGATACAGGCATCAAACTTCACGTCTCTGGAATGCCGTATATAAGGACGATGAATTCCCAGAGTATCATCAGTGAAATAGGGCTTTTTATCACGGCTGCCTTATTGGTTACTTCACTTATTTTCTTCCTCTTTTTTAGAAGTTATAGAGCCACCATCATTTCAATGAGTATTGTGGGTGTTGGAGTAATGTGGGCCTTTGGAATCTTAGGACTATTGGAATACGAAATCACCGTTCTGACTGCACTCATTCCTCCACTGATTATCGTCATTGGAATACCCAACTGTATTTTCTTAATCAATAAGTACCAAAACGAGGTTCGAGCTCACGGAAATCAAGCCAAATCCCTACAGCGAGTTATAACTAAGATTGGTAATGCAACCCTGATGACTAACCTTACTACAGCATCTGGTTTTGCAACCTTTATCTTTACCAATTCAAAACTCTTAAAAGAATTTGGTATTGTTGCCTCGATCAATATTATTGGAATCTTTATCCTATCCTTATTGGTGATCCCTATCATCTATAGCTTTATGGGTAAGCCAAAGAAAAAACACCTCAAACATTTAGAGAACAAGTGGATTGACAAATTGGTTCTCTGGATGGAAAAGATCGTTAGAGAACAACGCATCGCTGTTTATTTGATCGCAATTTCAGCTTTAGTACTTAGTATCATTGGTATTTACAATATTGAAACCTCTGGTTCTCCTATTGAGGATATGCCAAAAAATGCTGATTTTGTAAATGAAATACGATTCTTCGAAGAAGAGTTTAATGCGATTATGCCTATTGAAATAGTCATTGATACCAAACGCAGAAATGGAACCTTTAATTCTTCGAATCTCAAAAGAGCGGATGAATTACAAAATTTTATCAAGGAAACTCCAGAATTAGCTCAACCGGTATCGGTGGTGAATCTCATCAAATACACTAAACAAGCATATTATAAGGGACTGAGAAGGTATTACCAACTTCCCACCTCTCAGGAGCGAAGCTTTTTACTGAGCACCATTAACAACACCAAAGGAGATGCTGCGCTCTTGGGTAGTTTTACCGATAGCCTTTCTCAAAAGTTTAGAATATCTACTGCTATTAGAGATGTTAAGACCGATCGAATGGAAGAAATTGAATCGGATCTTTTAAAGCGAATAGCAAAACTGTTTCCGCCTGAACGATATTCAACCTATGTCACCGGAAAAGCATTGCTCTTCTTAAAGGGAACCAAGTACCTAGTTAACAATTTAGTGATTTCACTTTCCTTGGCTATTCTACTGATTTCACTTTTTATGGCCTATCAGTTTAGGTCTTTTAGAATGATTGCAATATCACTGGTGCCCAACCTCCTTCCGCTGCTAATTACTGCAGGGATTATGGGATTTGTGGGGGTACCAATCAAACCATCTACCATTTTGGTCTTTAGTATTGCCTTTGGTATTTCTGTGGATGACACCATTCACTTTTTAGCAAAATACCGACAAGAACTCATCGAAAACAACTGGGTTATTAGACCTTCTGTATACGCAGCACTAAGAGAGACTGGAATCAGTATGTTCTACACCTCCATTGTACTCTTTTTTGGGTTCTCGGTATTTACTATTTCTAGTTTTGGTGGAACCATCGCATTGGGATCATTGGTTTCGGTCACACTTCTATTAGCGATGTTCTCTAATTTAATCCTATTGCCATCACTATTATTGTCTTTAGAGCGCAGTATTGCCAATACGGTAACCCTCAAAGAACCTCAGATTGATATTCTTCCAGATGATTCAGAAGAAGAGACTTCAAGCGAGGAATAAGTAGATAAAAATAGTATCTTTGTGCACTCAAATACAACTATTGCTTAGATATGAAAACAGCAAATGTCAAAAACATTTTATCAGAAGGAGTACTACACTCAAAAGTAAGTTTAAATGGATGGGTAAGATCGTTTAGAAGCAATCGATTTATCGCTATAAATGACGGCTCTACCCTATCGAATTTACAATGTGTTATCGACTTTGAAAATACAGATGAAGCACTGATTAAAAAAATCAGTGTGGGTGCTGCTATTGCTGTAGAAGGAACGCTCGAAGAGAGTCAAGGTAAAGGACAAGCTGTAGAAATTCAGGTTTCATCCATCGATATTCTCGGAGAATCAGATCCTGAAACCTATCCTATTCAACCAAAGAAGCACTCTTTAGAATTTTTGAGAGAAAAAGCTCACCTAAGAGTAAGAACCAATACCTTTAGCGCGGTAATGAGAGTTCGTGCTGCACTTTCTTTTGCAGTTCATCAGTACTTTACTCAAAATGATTTTGTCAATGTACACACTCCTATTATCACTGGATCAGATGCAGAGGGAGCTGGAGAAATGTTTAGAGTGTCTACCTTAGACCAAAAGAACCCTCCACTTAATGAGGATGGATCGATTAATTACAAAGAAGACTTCTTCGGTAAAGAAACCAACCTTACAGTATCGGGACAGTTAGAAGCGGAGACCTTTGCAATGGCTCTTGGAAAAGTATACACCTTTGGTCCTACTTTTAGAGCAGAAAACTCTAACACCTCAAGACACCTTGCAGAGTTTTGGATGATCGAACCAGAAATGGCATTCTTTGATCTCAATGACAATATGGATCTCGCTGAAGACTTTATCAAAAGTGTCATCAGTTATGTATTACAAAACTGTGAAGAAGATCTAGCCTTCTTGGACAAGCGTTTTAGTGATGAAGAAAAACAAAAACCTCAAGCACAGCGTTCAGACATGAGCCTTATTGAGAAGTTGAAATTTGTTACTGAAAACGATTTTAAACGTGTATCATATACCGAGGCTATTGATATTTTGAGAAATTCAAAACCGAATAAGAAAAAGAAATTTGATTATATCATCGAAGAGTGGGGAGCTGATCTTCAGAGTGAACACGAACGCTTCTTAGTTGAGAAACACTTTAAGTGTCCTGTAATCCTTTTTGATTACCCTGCCAATATCAAAGCCTTCTATATGCGTATGAATGAAGATGGCAAGACGGTAAGAGCGATGGACATCCTCTTCCCTGGTATCGGTGAAATCGTAGGAGGTTCTCAGCGTGAAGAGCGCTTAGAAGTCCTTCAAGAGCGAATTAAAGCCCTTGACATAGACGAAGAAGAACTGTGGTGGTACCTAGACCTTAGAAAGTTTGGAACTGCAGTACATTCAGGTTTTGGTCTTGGTTTTGAACGCCTTGTTCAATTTGCAACGGGCATGGGAAATATCAGAGATGTAATTCCATTTCCAAGAACTCCTCAAAACGCAGAATTTTAAGCATTTTTTGTAACTTAAGGTATTGAATCCTTATCCTCATGTTAAAACAATATCTTCAGTATAAGCTTTCTCAAAAGCTGTCTCCTCAACAGATTCAGCTCATGAAGCTTATTCAGTTATCCACTCAAGCATTTGAGCAGCGCTTACAAGAAGAATTAGAGGAAAATCCAGCCCTAGAAAGCGGTAAGGAAGAAGTAGAAGATCTTCAAGATCCCTACGATGATTTATACGAGGAAGAAACGGAACACATCGATGCAGAGGATATCAATATCGATGAATACCTCAGTGATGACGATATTCCAGAATACCGATTACAGGCTAATAATTACGCTGCTGATGATCAGGATACAACAATACCCTATGCTGCTGGAACTTCCTTCTACGAACACCTCAACGCACAATTACAAAATCAATTTTTAGAAGATGAAGATTATATCATCGCTTCATTTTTAGTGGGCTGTATCGATGAGAGTGGTTATATCAGAAGGCCGCTCCTAGATATTGTCGATGACTTAGCTTTTACTGAAAACATCTATACCGATCAAGAAGCAGTTCAAAAGGTTCTAGAACAACATATTCACAAATTGGATCCACCAGGAGTTGGAGCAACTAGTCTACAAGAGTGTTTACTTTTACAGCTCAATCGCAAAGAGGAAACTCCCTCTATTAGTTTAGCAAAGAGTATGATTGCTGATTCCTTTGATCATTTTAGTAAAAAACACTACAAAAAACTAATTGCTAAATATTCATTAGAAGAAGCTCAGCTCAAAGAAGCTCTCAGTGAAATAGAGCGTCTTAATCCAAAACCAGGATCCTCATTTGCAGATAGTACCAAGATCATTTCTAATATTGTTCCAGACTTTATACTTCGCGTAGTCGATGGTGAATTAGATCTTAAACTCAATGCTAGAAATGCTCCTGAGCTTCACGTTTCAAAGTCTTATAGTGAAATGCTCGCTGGATATAAGGAAGCAAAGACCAAGACTCAAGAACAAAAGAAAACTCTTCAGTTTATCAAACAAAAACTCGATGGTGCTAAGTGGTTTATCGATGCGATAAAACAACGACAAGAGACCTTATTTGTCACCATGAGTGCTATTGTAGATTATCAGAAGGAATATTTTTTAAGTGGAAATGAGCGCAAATTAAAACCGATGATTTTAAAGGATATCGCTGACTTAATAGGGATGGATATTTCAACGGTTTCAAGGGTAGCTAATTCAAAGTATATCGATACCCCTTACGGTACCAAGCTCATTAAATTTTACTTCTCAGAAGGAATGACTAATGAACAAGGAGAAGAAGTCTCTACTTCAGAAATTAAAAAGATACTCGAAAACATTATCAGTAAAGAGGACAAGAAAAAGCCTATTACTGATGAGAAGCTCTCCGTAGCCCTTAAAGAAAAAGGATATCCTGTTGCTCGAAGAACAGTAGCTAAATACCGAGAACAACTCAATATTCCGGTGGCAAGACTTCGAAAAGAAATTTAAATAATTTAAAATCTATTTATTGTGTTTTACATTTTGTAATTCTACTCAATTTGTAATTGAGATTGAAATTTTCTAATTTTTAA
>DAIRFL010000137.1:0-5391 GCA_036795105.1 Flavobacteriaceae bacterium
ATATCAGTTGTTTATGTATTGTGTTTTCGTAATTACGAAAAATTAATTTAATTATTACGAAAATAATACTTGAGTATTTATTAACTTTGTCATATTCCATTTGAACTGATGAAGAGTAGTCACGAAAATTATATCAAAACGGTTTACCACCTAAGCCCTTCTGAGACTTACCTAGTTTCTACCTCTGCTATTGCTGAAACCCTTGGAATTAGCAAGTCTTCTTCAACTGAAATAGTTCAAGAACTAGCAGTAGCTGGTTTTATAGATTACCACAAATATCAAGGCTTGCGATTGACTTCTAAGGGAAAACAAAAGGCCTTACAAATCATTCGATCTCACAGGCTTTGGGAGGTATTTTTAGTTGATAAACTGGGATTTAACTGGGATGAGGTTCACGATTTAGCTGAGGAATTAGAACATATTCGATCAGATCGCTTTATCGATCTATTGGATGATTTCCTGGGGAATCCAAAGGAAGACCCTCATGGAGACCCCATTCCTTCTAGATCGGGCAAACTTCACAAATCATCTAAAATTAAGTTGTCTGATTTTAAAGTTGGAGAACGAGGTATATTAAGCCGTGTTACCGATGATTCTGATTCGTTTTTAAAATACTTGGATAAATATGGTATTCAAATGGGAGCCCTTATTGAAGTTTGTTCAATTGAGCCTTACGACAATTCCATTGAGGTTCAAATAAACAATGAACTGATACACATATCTGAAAAGATAGCTGAACAATTAAAATTGATTAAAAATGAATAAAAACGCTTCATTTTGCACCAAAAACACCAATTTGATGCATTTTTTGCCTAAAAATATATCAAAATTACTCTTTTTTAAATCAATTGACTTAGATCAAATCTGTAAATATTAATAACTATGAATGATATCATTGCCTATTTCGAATCAATTGATCCCATTTTGGCTGCATTTTACGCAACCTTATTTACTTGGGGACTTACTGCTCTAGGTGCTGCCCTAGTGTTTTTCTTTAAAAAAATGAATAGAGCAGTTCTCGATGGAATGCTCGGATTTACCGGAGGCGTGATGATAGCCGCTAGTTTTTGGTCTTTACTAGCGCCTGGAATCGAAATGAGTGAAGGAGAAGGCTTTGTCAAAGTTATTCCTGCCGCAGTAGGATTTTTGTTTGGAGCCTTGTTCTTATTTGGATTAGACAAGATATTGCCTCATGTTCACCTCAATTTTAAAGATTCAGAAAAAGAGGGAATTAAAACACCATGGCATCGTACCACCTTACTTACCTTAGCGATTACTCTTCACAATATCCCAGAAGGATTAGCGGTAGGAGTTCTTTTTGGAGGTGTTGCTGCTGGCTTTGAAGGGGCTAGTATTGGTGGAGCTGTTGCATTGGCCTTGGGAATTGGATTACAAAATTTTCCAGAAGGATTTGCAGTAGCCATGCCGCTTAGAAGACTGGGGCTAAGCCGTACCAAGAGCTTTCTATACGGTCAAGCCTCTGCTATTGTAGAGCCTATGGCAGCCGTACTCGGTGCTTGGTTGGTTATGACCTTTGAACCAATTTTACCCTATGCACTCTCTTTTGCCGCTGGAGCGATGATTTTTGTAGTGGTAGAGGAGGTGATTCCAGAAACCCAGCAAGATAAATATACCGATATTGCTACTCTTGGTTTAATACTCGGATTTATAGTGATGATGACCTTAGATGTAGCCTTAGGATAATGAGAATTAAGATTCTATATTTAATCTTTTTCACCTTGGGAATTCAAACTCTCTTCGGACAACACCAGCTTGATGTTCAAATAAATGGGATTAATTCTCCTAAAGGGGCAATAGCAATTGCTCTCTATACAGATGAAAAAGATTTTTTAGATTTTGAAAAAGCCTATCGCTATTACAGTATTCCTGCAAAGGAGAAGCACACTTATGTGTTTAGCGATCTAAAAGAAGGCACTTATGCCATAGCAGCTTTTTACGATGAAAATTCAAACAACCTATTAGACACAAACTTCATTGGAATTCCCAAAGAAGCACTTGGAACTTCAGGTACTCCAAAGAATAAATTTGGACCACCTAAATTTAAAAACTGCAAATTTTATCTGAATTCAGATCAGGCTATTGAGATTGAACTCAAGAAGATATTTGATAAATAAGATTTATTGTATTTTGAATTCTCTTAGTAGATCATTGGGTTCTAAAATGGAATATCCATCCCAAAAATGAGGATCGAAAGCATTGAGTCTCACTTTATTCACCTTGTAAATAGGTTTGAAATTGTCATATTCTGATCTGCTGATAGGACTCTTATCTATGAGCATATACTCTTTAGTTTCGATATTAGAAAGACGAATATTGAACTCAAAACTAACTTCGTTTTGTTTTCGTTTCCAAGAACCTGTTTTTCGTTTTTCGATGAGTTTTAATGGACGCTGAATAGAAGCTAAATTTCCCCTGCTCTCTTGTAGGAAGACCAGATCGTAAGTTCCATGGATATTTTTTCTAAAAACCTGAGTTCCAAGTGCTAGATAATCTTTAAACTTAAAACCAAACAGAGAAAATGATTTTAAATTTGAGGTGTTTTCATAGCTGATCATTTCAACAGCAGCATCTGCGGCATTGATCATTATTTTGCCCTTAAAGCCTGAGCGTCTTTTTGGAGCAAATGAAAGGGTGTAGATAAATTCTTCTCCTCTTAGTTTTAAATCGATAATTTCAAATTCATAGCGCTGTGATTTGTCAAAGACATCGATAAAGGAATCTTCATTGTAAAAGAGTTCGTTTGAAAATCGTTCGATGATTCGAGCTCTATTTCTGGCGTAAGTCTTGCGTTCTTTTTGAAGTTGTGACTCTGTTTTTACAGTGGGTTTTACTGAATCAGACTTTGTTTCTAAAGTAAAATCATCCGTTTCTAATTTGGCACTAAATATTCCAGATTTCAGTTTGAAATAAGAACCTAAAGAGGTCTTTTTTTGGAGTAACAACCCCATCTTGCGTTCAATGATATCGGAATCTACCGTATTGTTTTCATCTCTGAGCACCGACCCTTTGATCACTTCTATTTTGTTCTTACTCTCTTGTGGTGTGCCGTAAAAATCAAATAGGGTTTCCACAAAGAAGTTGGACTTTGTCGGCATACTCGCCTTGAGTTCGTCTATAAGCTCTTCATTAATTTCACTGTAGGTTGATTTGAGAAGATTCATTTGAAAATCTTCAATAGAATCATAGGTGGACTCTCTTAAAAAAATGCGCTTTCTCTCTAGATTATAGGAGTAATTCTTCTCAAAAGAAGCTTTTACTTTTTCGATTAAGTCTTCAGGTTGATACTGATTGTTAACCAGCACTACTTCATTTAATGCAATTGGATTAGGCTCCATAAAAATACTATCACCTAGCATCTTAATGGGTAGTTTGAGGTCAAGATATCCCATGACCTGAACGGTGACACTGTCGTTTGTATTATAGGGCTTTGGGCTCAGTTTAAACTGTCCTTGTTCATTGGCAATCGCATAGCTGTTGTGAGCACTAATGGTCGCAAAAGGAATGGATTTTTTTGTCGTTTTATCGACAACAACCCCCTTTACTTCTTGAGCATTAATACTTTGAACCAGTAGAATTAATAAGGTGATAATCCCTGTTTTAAATCCCATTAAATCAAGCTTTTTAAGTAGTTTCCATAATCACTGCTCCCCATTCGATCAATGCTTTTTTGAAGGACTTCTTTAGAAATATACCCATTGGTATATGCAATTTCTTCTAAGCAGGCTATTTTTGTTCTACTCGATTGTTCCACTTCTTTTACAAAGTCATGTGCCAGGGTAAAACTTGTTGGGGTTCCTGCATCCATCCACACTACTTCATCAGAAAGTATGCCAACTGATAGGTTTCCTGTATCTAAATAGGCTTGGTGTACGGAGGTGATTTCTTTTTCACCTCTTTCAGAGGGTTGAATTTTCTTGGCGATTTCAACAACGCTGGAATCGTAAATATACAGCCCCGGAATCGCGTAATTGGATTTGGGAGTAAGTGGCTTTTCTTCAATGCTTTCAGCATTGCCTTTAGAGTCAAAGCTCACTACTCCATAACGAGAGGGATTGCTGACCTTTAGGGCAAAAACGGAAGGCTTATTCAATTCGATTTGTGTTTTAAACAGTTCTTTAAACTGTTTGCCGTAAAAGATATTATCACCCAGAATTAAGCATACTCGATCCGAACCAATAAAGGAGGCTCCAATGGTGAAGGCTTCGGCAATACCTTTTGGCTTATCTTGAACTGCATATGAAAATTGACAACCCAAAAGCGAACCATCACCTAAGAGTTCTTTAAAAGAATCGGCATCTTTTTCAGTGGTGATGATTAAAATATCGCGAATTCCCGCCTCCATCAAAGTGGCAATTGGGTAGTAAACCATGGGTTTGTCGTAAACAGGGATGAGTTGTTTACTCACCGACAATGTCGCTGGATACAATCTCGAACCCGTACCTCCTGCTAAGACAATTCCCTTCATGAGTTTTTGATATAGTCGATTAAACTTTTTTTAGCAGACCAGCCCAAGCTTTCGGTTTTTTCAGTGATGACTTCAGCATTCATTCTGTTTCCGGGTCGCTGTGGTAATAGCTCAATATCCCCACCAAATAATTCAGCAATTTCAAGAATGGAATAGGCTTCTGGAGATCCAATTCCAAAATCGTCTCCACTTCCTTGTTCTCCAACTAGAACTAATCCATCGATAATATCATCGATATGAGTAAAATTGCGCTTTTGTGTTCCTGGTTGAACTACTGTAAGCGCCTCACCATTTTTTATTTTTTCTTTAAACAAGGCAATAAGGGTTGCATATTTTCCTGTAGAAATTTCTCTGGGACCATAGACATTGTAGAAGTAAACCACCGCATAGGGAACTCCAAACCATGTTCCGTAATTCTTAACGAGTTCGGTATTGGAAGCCTTGGTCCATGCATAGGGACTTTGACTTCTTCCGAGTCCTCCATCTCCAAACTTTGTGCTAGACCCTGCATAAATGAGCTTGGCTCCTGTCTTTCTACAAAACTCCAGGACTGCAAATATTCCGTCTTTATTAAATTTCCATACCTGCTCGATATCCTCAAAACTCTGCTCTACACGAGAGTATTCACCTAGGTGGTAGATGTAATCGGGACGAATATCGATCAACTGATCGATGTTTGAAGTAGATCCTTTGATATATTCCACTCCTTCGATGTGATTATCTTCACTTCCTGTAAAGTAATTGTCCAAGGAATACACCTTGTAATTACCACTGTTTTGAAGACGTTCACAAAGATGTGAGCCTACAAAACCAGCACCTCCAGTTACTAATGTTATTTTTTTAACTTTTTTCATTTGAGTTGTGGCTAAATTACCACAATTTTTCCTTTTTGGAAGGGTCAAATT
>DAIRFL010000138.1:0-5374 GCA_036795105.1 Flavobacteriaceae bacterium
ATGGAAGATTAACTGAACTACACAAAGAAAAAGAAAGCAGTAATTTTGCTGTTGGCGACATTATGTTAGCCAAAGTGAGAAAACCTGTAACTGGACTAAATGCCGCTTTTGTAAATGTAGGCTATGAAAAAGATGCCTTTTTACACTATCACGATTTAGGTCCTCAATTTGCCTCTGTACTCAAATTTGTAAAGAGTGCCACAACGGGTAAAATAAAAGATTTTTCACTTAAAAATTTTCCATTAGAAAAAGATATAGATAAAGATGGTAGCATTAATGATGTGCTAAAAGCCAATCAATCTATTTTGGTTCAAATAGTAAAAGAACCTATTTCAACAAAAGGTCCACGAATTAGTACTGAAATATCCATTGCAGGTAGATACCTGGTTATGGTTCCATTTTCAGACAGAGTCTCCATCTCTCAAAAAATAGAGAGTAAAGATGAAAAGGACCGACTTAAAAGACTTGTTCGATCCATCAAACCAAAAGGGTTTGGGGTTATTATCAGAACAGTCGCAGAAGGCAAAAAGGTCGCGGAATTAGACAGGGATCTACAAAACTTATTTAAGAAGTGGACCCTGATGTGTAGAAAATTACACAAAGCTCCTCATCCATCCAAAGTATTAGTTGAACTCAATAGAGGATCTTCGATTCTCAGAGATATGTTTAACGATAGCTTTACTGGAATACATATAGATGATGAGGTTTTATACGAACAAATTAAAGATTATGTGCACGAAATTGCACCTAAGAAAGAATCAATCGTTAAACTGTACGACGACAGTATACCCATTTTTGAACACTTTGGAATTGAACGTCAGATCAAAACTTCATTTGGTAGAACAGCTACCATGAAAAAAGGCGCTTATTTGGTTATCGAGCATACAGAAGCATTACACGTTATCGATGTAAACTCTGGAAATAGATCCAATAAGGCCAAGACCCAAGAAGACACTGCATTACAAGTTAACTTAGCTTCAGCAACAGAAGTTGCAAGACAGTTAAGACTTCGCGATATGGGAGGAATTATCGTTGTCGATTTTATCGACATGGCCAACCCTAAACACCGTAAGCAACTCTTCGACCATCTGACTGAAGAAATGAAAGAAGATCGGGCAAAGCACAAAATACTGCCCCCGAGTAAATTTGGACTGGTACAGATTACAAGACAACGAGTACGTCCCGAAATGGAAATTAAAACAAGTGAACCAACTCCTACCATTACTGGAAAGGAAGTTGAAGCTCCAATTGTTTTAATTGACAAGATAATCGCAGATTTAGAAAAACTATTAAATGGACCAGCAGCTAAGAATGAAATTACACTGCACATCCATCCCTTTATAGCGGCTTATCTCACTTGTGGAGTACCCTCCATTCGTTTTAAATGGTTTCAAAAGTACAAGCGCTGGGTAAAAGTTCAACCCAGAGATGCTTATCGTTACTTAGAATACCGCTTTAAAAACAAAGAAGGAAAAACAATATATTAAGAAAAGAGCGATCCAATGGGTCGCTTTTTTTTTGCTTAATTTTGAAGGGTGATTCAACGAAAAACATATACCCTAGAGGAAGCAAAACTCCGTATTGCAAATTACTGTGTCTACAGAGATCGCGCTCATAAAGAGGTTCGAGAAAAACTCAAAAGCATGGGGATGATTCCCTTGGCTATCGATGAGCTCCTGGACTATTTAATCCAAGAGAATTTTTTAAATGAAGAGCGCTATGCAAAATCCTTTGCAAGGGGTAAATTCAAAATTAAAAGCTGGGGTAGAATCCGTATTAGCAGAGAATTAAAGGCCATGGAAGTATCAGACTACTGTATCAAAAAAGCCCTCACTGAAATCAACTCAGAAGATTATGTAAATACCTTTAATAAGCTCTCTGAAAAGAAAGCTGAATCACTATCTAACTATCCAATACAAATTCAAAAGAAAAAGCTCATGGACTACCTGATGTACAGAGGTTGGGAATCCTCCATGATCTTTGATAAAATCAATGAGCTTTTTTAACGACTATTAATTACCACAGCCACCACTCGATTCAGATAAAATCTGATTATAATAATCAACAGATATAAATTGTGGTGTATAGGTTTCTCCGTTATTTTCAATATTAATAGTATATGCTCTTATGTGGTTTTTAGATCCACACACCAAATTTGAATACACTTTTAAGACTGATGTATTGGTAGTATGAGTCATCATCTTTTCAATATCATCAATATCCAAATCTTCGATGAGCGCTCCTACTTTAAGAGCTTCAACTATGGAGACAGATGATTGCTCTGTAAGTTCTGTATAGAGTGCCGCTAATTCAGCATTATTAAACTCCCCTATCGAATTTGATTTCATAGGATCTTCTAATCCTGCCAACTCTAACAACTCTAATACTTTATCCATATGAGTCTGTTCACTCGAAGATATATTACCAAAGATATTTAGTCCGTATAGCTCCTTATTATAGAGATAAACATCTCTAGCCAGCTTTTCTTCCTCTCGAAGATAACTGAGGTCTTGTTGCTCTATAGTAGTCAATTGTAATTCTGGACCACTAACTCCTGTTTCCTCTTTTGTACAACCCACGAGCGTATAAGCTACCAAAAGCGTTGAGATAATTCTAAGCATAACTAAACATTAAACTAGTATAAATTTAGAACCTCATTAGAAAATCTTATGTAACTATAGATACATGAAATGGACATTTAACTTTTCATTAACGAACCTATGCTAATTTTACCCTAAAATAAATACCTACTTAAATGACACAACTAGAATTTGAAAAGGCACTTTTGATTAATAAATCTGAGTTACTAAATCATCCTATCTATAATTCCTTGAAATCGATGGAAGAAGTTCAACGATTTATGGAAACTCATTTGTTCGCTGTATGGGATTTTATGTCTCTTTTAAAATCTCTTCAAAATTCACTTAGTTGTACTAGCATCCCTTGGTTTGCTCCAAAACATACCAAAGCGGCACGACTCATTAATGAAATTGTTCTCGGCGAAGAAACTGATATAGATAGAGACGGTACTCCCATTAGTCATTTTGAGCTCTATTGTAAGGCCATGAAAAAAGCAGGAGCTTCGACTGAGTTATTTGAAGTTTTTCAGTCAAGATGGGATTATCAAAAAACTCCTATTGAGAATATTGAACAAGCAACACTTCCCACTCATATAAAAGACTTCTTGAAATTTACCTTTGAAGTCATCGAAACTGACAAGCCACATATCACTGCAAGTGTATTTACTTATGGCAGAGAAACAATCATCCCTGAAATGTTTGTACAACTGTTAGAAGATTTAAAAACAACGGAATCAGATTTAGACCAACTAGAAGAACTCCAATATTACTTCCAAAGACATATAGAGCTCGATGGAGACGAACATGGACCTATGGCTTTTGAGATGTTATCTTTACTATGTGATACTCCTCAAAAATGGGAAGAAGCACAAATCTATGCCAATAAAGCAATCAAAAAAAGAGCTGAACTTTGGAACGCAATCTGCGTTGACCTCCATTCAACTCTTCAAGTGAATTAAGATTCAAAAAGCTGTTTGAATCTATTATTTTAAAATATAACTCAAACCAATCATCACATTAGCTCCAGGAGCAGGAACGAGGTTGGTTTCAGAATACTCAGCATCTAATATATTATTAGCTACAAGTGACCATTTAATCTGTTCGATTTGGTAACTGATCGATGCGTCTAGAACATTGTAAGAAGTTCCTTTTGTTCTTTCAGCATAGGTATAGGTCAGAGTCAGCGGAAGCTGCTCTAAAAGACTCAACTGAGAATTT
Organism: Flavobacteriaceae bacterium; assembly: GCA_036795105.1. Taxonomy (GTDB): domain Bacteria; phylum Bacteroidota; class Bacteroidia; order Flavobacteriales; family Flavobacteriaceae; genus MAG-120531. The sequence goes on from DAIRFL010000138.1 coordinate 3,798, forward strand.
AAAACTACTTGGTGCTTCAATGAATTAATCGCATATCTAGAAAAAGGTACTTGAACATCCTTGATGTCGTCATTGATATAGGTATAAGCCAAAGATATTTGCTGGGTTTGAGTTCCTAAATCAAATGGAAATACTCCACTAAATTCAAATCCTTTGGTACTGAGTGCTGCAAAGTTGTTCGCTTCCCATTTAGCCTCCTGTGAATACTTTACATAATCGATTAGATTGTCCGTGTTTCTGATGAAGTAAGCCATAGCAATAGACCCTCTGTTTAAATCGAACTTCGCACCGTATTCTTGAGAAAAGGCTGTTTCAGGATTGAGATTTTCATTTCCAAGAGTCGTGCTCGATGCGTAGTACAAATCTGTATAAGTAGGTATTCTATACGTATATCCTACATTGGCGTATACTTTAGTTCCTTCACTGAGTTTGATTCCAAGATCCACTCCCGGGAAGGCGTGAAATTTAAAATCAGAATAGTAATTAAAAGCAATACCTGGAGTAATATCGATTTTCTCGTCTTTTGAGAGTAATTGTTGCTCTAAGAATCCTGTGATTTGCAAACGCTCATGTCCTCCTAAATTATTAGAGGCGATAAATACTTGTGCGAGCTCTAACCCATATCCAGTTGTTCCAATGCTATTAAATTTAGAAGCGTTTAATGCAACTCCCACCTTGTTTGAAATATGCAAGTTTCTGTAGATAGATGGATTGTCTCTAATATAGATGTATTCATCTTGATTGCGCTTCCAGAACAGACTTGGTTTGTAAACCCAATCCTCCTTTTGATATCTTCCGTAGAGTGTTACTAGACTCGCCTGTGTTTCTTCGTACTGCTCCGTAGCAGATGGTGAAGCGTAGAATCCATTCGCTCCAAAGGCGCGATCAGAAAAGGCAGTTTGAAAGGTATAGTTCCCTGATCCCATTTTGAAATCACTTTTGTAAAAAGCGTTGAAGTTGTCAAAATCAGTATTGTGTCTATAACCTTCAGAAGTATTTTTTGAGATGTGAATAATGTGATTGACATTCTCATTTGACAAATTGAGCGATAATGAACCGTTCTTTTGTCCAAAAGAACCTCCGCTAATACTCGCAACGCCACTTCCTTCCAAACTCTTCTTTGTAACTATATTAATAGCTCCTGTAAAGGCGTTTTGACCAAAGACACGAGCCGATGGCCCTTTGACGATTTCAATGCGCTCTATGAGCTCTATAGGCAGTGCTATGTTCATGGTGTGATGTCCTGTTTGAGGATCGTCCACTTTGATTCCATCGATAAGAAGAAGGGTTTGATCAAAGCTACCTCCTCTGATATAGAGATCTGCCTGCATTCCCTGTGCTCCTCTTCTTCGAATATCTACTCCAGCTACCGTCTGCAGTAAATCCGCAAGGCTTGTCGCAGCACTTTTTTGAATTTCTTCAGCATGAATAACCTTAATTGTTCTTGAATTTTCGGAAAGTGGAAGGTCAATACGACTTGAACTCACAATGACTTCTTCTAAATCCTGTGTTTGGACATCGCTTTGAGCAAAGGCTCCAAAACTAAAGAGTGCAAACAGTGCAATACTTAAATTGTT
>DAIRFL010000139.1:0-5341 GCA_036795105.1 Flavobacteriaceae bacterium
TTTTTCATAATATCAAAAATGTTAGTAAAGTTTGTATTGTGCAAATATATAGGCGAAACATGATGAATGTTAGCACATTATTTACAATTATTTAAACTATTTTAACATTTTAGTTTATTTTAGTTCCCATGAAACCTTTTTTAGAAAAAATACAATTTCAAAAAGATGCATCCTTTGATATCATCCATACGCCTAATTTGAATGATACCTTTTACTGGCATTATCATCCTGAAATTGAGCTGGTATACGCCAAATCTCCTCAAGGGATTCGACATATTGGATCACATATCAGCTATTACAACAACAGTGACTTAGTGCTAATCGGATCAAATATTCCTCATTTAAACTTCGATTACGGAGTAGAAAACAAAGTGGAAACCGTGGTGATTCACCTTCCAGCTGATTTCTTCGATCAACAATCAAAACACAATCCTGAATTTTCAATTTTTAGCTCATTGCTAAATAAAGCAAATAAAGGAGTCGCCTTTAGTGGGGAGACAAAATCAAAGGTTGGAAAATTACTCGAAGGCTTATCGAATCAGAATTCCTACAATCGATTTATTAAATTACTTGAACTTTTAGGCATTTTAGCGCGAAGTGAAGAGTTTGAGCTTTTGAATGCTAAGGCAATTAAGACCGATAAAACACTTAAAGCACAGAAGAGAATTCAAAAGGTATTTCATTGGGTTGAAGAACACTATTCAAAAGAAATTAAAGTAGAGCAGGTTGCCAAAGAGGTTAATTTAAGTCCTATCGCATTTAGCAGATGGTTTAAACAAGAAACGGGAGAAACCTTTATTAATTACGTCAATGACCAGCGAATATACCATTCAAAAAACTTATTACTCAAAGGCAGAAATGTAAGTGAGAGCTGTTTTAGCTGTGGGTTTAACAACCTCTCCTATTTCAATAGAGTTTTTAAAAAAAGGGTTGGGTGTAGTCCTAAAGATTACAGAACGTTTATTTAAATTACTTTTTCTCCTCTAGAACAACTTCATAATGAATCTCTAAGCCATCGCTAATTGAAATGCCTAAAAGGGATGGAAGTTCAATTTCAAATACTGAGGGTTTTAAAGCAAAATTTCCCTTGAGCTCAATGCTATTACTTTTTTTATTTATCTGAATTTCAACCTCTATCTCCTTTGTAATACCATGAAAGATCAATTCCCCTTTTAGTTTTGAAACTTTGCTTTTTAAATCGATATCTGTAGCGTAAAACTTAACTGTGGGAAAAGACAATGCTTCCAGTACTTCAAGTGAATGAGCGTCTCTATTGGCGTTTTTAGAGTCGAACTCACTTACTTTAACCATTAAGGCCAGTTTTTCAATGGCGTTTGTTTTATGATTGACTACTGCTAGCCCTAATACATTTTCATTGACTCCTGTCCAAGCGTGAAAGGGATGTTTCGCATCGTAGGTTATTACACTCTTATCAGTATTTACACTGTAAGTGGTTTGCTGTGCTAAAACTGGATTAACGCAGGCTAACAAAACTAATATGAGTAGAAATCGATTCACAATTAAAATTTAAAAGAAATTACAGCTACTGCATAAGATCCAAATAAGGTATAGGCAGCAAAACGATGAGCCTCCGTATTTCTTCGGCGAGTGCATAGGTTGCAATCATCGCTGAAAAATGAATAGCGGCCATGGTTTTGTGTAGCTTCGATGAACTAAACCCCTTGACCTTTTTGTTGATCAGAGGTGGTGGGGCAAATAAAGCTAATGATGCACCTGCAAAATAACTTGCTGTAGTGATGTTTCCAACAGTTTCATGAAGGTCTTTGAGGTCATATCTTCCATTGTAAAGCTTTCCTCCTACGATCCCTTGAGTAATCATTCCCGCAAGAGTGACATATCCGATAAATTGATGGGTCTTGAGCATTGTTCTTCTGAGCTTAAGTTCCCGTTCTCTTCCCTCTTTGGTCAATTCAAACTTTTTTGAAGAACGCATCAATCCTTTTTCTCCCCATAGAAAACGCTGGGTAAAGACCATGCGATCGGGCAAGAGTTGAGGCTCGAGATCAGTACTGCTTTCAATCTGGCTAAACAGATCGTCTTTATCTTGAGCTATTGATGTAAGAGACATCAAAAAAACAATAAAATAGAGTGTATATCGCATATTTTGAGTTTAGCTAACAACTCAATTTACGACAGAATCTCCTAAAATTCTAGAAATTTAACTTTATTACTAGACTTTAGGAGACTCCAAATGATCATCTTAGAAGGACTTATTTCTTTTTATAAGTCAATTTACCCGTTTCAATTTTTATTGCTGTTTTGGCTAAAATAGTAAAGACAAAGGCTCCCAATGCCCAGATTCCAATTGTGACTCCAATTTCTATTCCGGTAGGTAAATACTCTGCAATTTTACCATAAGGTCCTGGAATAAATCCTGGTACGATAAGTCCAAACCCTTTTTCAATCCAAATAGCCACAAAGAGAATAAAACAACAGAAGTAAAGTACTTTGAGGTTATTTCTTAGCTTTCCAAAGGTCAGCATTATTGTAGCGATTACATTCAGCGGTATGGCTGTCCAAATCCAAGGCAGTAAGGCATCCTTTCCGTGTAATCCAAAGAATAAATAATAGGCACTAATACTGTGATGGGTAGGAGCGTAAAACTCTTTAAAGAGTTCTGAAACCAACATGATTAAATTGATTTGTGCTGCTACAGTTACAATAAGTGCAATCTTTTTAATGGTTTTATCAGGTATTTTAAACTCGGTAAAGGTTCTGATAATAGCGAGTACTAGAATGATCAGTGCAGGTCCCGCAGCAAAGGCAGAAGCCAAGAATCGAGGTCCTAATAAGGCGTTGTTCCAAAAAGGTCTTGCTTGTAATCCTTGGTATAAGAATGCAGTCACCATATGAATAGCAACAGCCCAAAATACTGAAAGAACAGCTCCAGGTATATAGACATTCTTTTTTGCTTTCTTACCCTGATAGTGTTTAAAGAGGATGTAAAATGGAATACTGATATTGATAAACAGATATCCATTTAGCACAATCACATCCCAGGTCAGCATGGAATTGGGAAAGTTAAACACCCCTATTCCTGGAATCATATGCCAGAGCACCGAAGGTCCACCCATATCCGCGATAACAAATGCCAAACACATAATTAGGGCCGCTACTGCAATTCCCTCTCCCAATAATACCGCCTGTTTAAAATCGATATCTTTTAAGACATAGGTCGGCATCACTAGCATAACTGCTGCTGCTGCAACACCCACTAAGAAGGTAAAGTTAGAGATATACAAGCCCCAACTCACTCTGTCGGACATACCCGTCACACTGAGTCCCTGATCTAATTGAATGGAATAACAATACATTCCAACGAGCATTAAGAGCGTTAGAAAACCCATCCATATATGATACTTTTTAGACCCCTTGGTTGTGGTGTCTAAACTGTCAATTACTAAACTTTTAAATACTTTTAATCGTCTCATAGGTTATTTTTCTCAGCTAGGATTAATCCATAAAGTACCAGAACTTAGGTTCTGTTCCGAGGTCTTCTTTTAATCTAAATACTTTTTTGTTTTCCAATACCCATCTTATGGTACTGTTTGGATCTAATAAGTTACCAAAGATTCGAGCTCCTGTAGGACAGGCCTCTACACAAGCAGGATTTAATCCTTCTCTAGATCGTTGAATACAGAAGGTACATTTCTCCATGACCCCTTTCTTGCGCATTCTATTTCCTAAATAGTGTTGGTTCTTATTGATTTCATTTTCAGGAACCTCTGGTTTGTTCCAGTTAAATCGTCTACCGTCATAAGGACAAGCTGCCATACAATAGCGACAACCAACACACCAATCGTAGTCTACTACGACAATTCCATCGTCTTCCTTCCAGGTAGCTTGTACTGGACATACTTCAACACAGGGAGGATTATCACAGTGAAAACATTGAGTTCCCATATAGAAATGCCCTTCAGCAGGCACTTGGTGGTAATAATTATCGTCTGCATTCTCGAAATTAAAGCCTTCACCATCTTTCATTTCGTGTATTCGAATGTATTGCTTTTGAGATTTGCGATCCTGATTGTTTTCCTCTACACAGGCACTCACACAGTCCATATATCCTTGGCATTTGGAAATATTAAAAGCATATCCAAACAACACATCTTCCTCTGCATTTTTGGATGACATATTAATTCTTTTACCCGTACGGAGTTCGTAGGAACGCATCAAACGATTAACTGTTTGTTGCTTTTCCTCATCAGTCATCAATTTATAGTTTCCTTTAAACTGCTCTTCCCACTCGATCTGAGCCTTTTCTTTAGACTCATCACCACTAGTCACACTACAAGAAGTTGAAATTGCTCCTGCTCCGATTAGCAAACTAGAAGTCAATTTTTTAAAGGCAGATCTACGATCCATCGGCAGATCAAAAACCTGATCAAATCCATCCTTATGCTCTGGGGTTTGAGAATGACAACTCTCACCTCCCTTTCCACACTGACATGAATCGCTAGTGTCTTTATTTCTGTTTTGTCCTATATTTAAAGTGAACCACTTTTTATTATCGCTCATACTAAAATTTTAATGATCTAAACCTTCTTTACGTTCAATCGCTTTTTGAGTGTTAAACTGTACTGGCCAACGTTTTCCAAAAGAGGGATCGTGTGGATTGTGACAGTTGACACAACTAAGTGAAGCCCTTGGAGGGGCCCATCCTTGAACTTTCTTTCCATGTGCTCCACCCTTCCAATCTGCAAATTGACTAGAGTGGCACTGAGCACAGAGCTTATAACTCAGGTTGAAATCAACCTTTGAACCTGTCAGTGAATTGAGTTCATCTAAATTATTTGGGTTGTGACATGTTGCACATTCCATCGTCTCAGCATTGGCGTGTTTTATAGAAATATCCCAGTGGGCTTTCCTAGAATCACTTCCTTTCATTTTAGAAAGAGGAACTGAGTGACATTCAGTACAGGAATACGATTTGATTTGTCCCTTTCGCTCAGGTATCAGAAACTGATGATCTCCTTCACTTACTTCTACATAAGTGGTTCCTTCTTTATATTTTTCTGAAGAAAGAGAACCATCATACGGTTTTTGCAAGGCTTCGATCTTATCATTTACAGTATGATACTGTTCTTCTTCCTTACAAGAGCTAAGTCCTAAAAATACGATTAGAAGGCTGTATATAATAAGTTTATTCTTCATCTGATTGATTTAGTGTTCTACTAAATGCATTTGCAGCTGTTTTTGGCATTTCAGTTACTTTTGGCAAATGACATTGTCTACAGTTGATTCGCTCTGGATGTGATACTCTGATTTCTACGGGAGCACTTGGCCCAGCATGACAAGAAATACAATTCTCTCTCATCTG
>DAIRFL010000140.1:0-5335 GCA_036795105.1 Flavobacteriaceae bacterium
CCCATTACTCGTTCAATCTGTTTTGGAATCTCGACCTTTATTTGAAGAGTTTCTTCTACAACTTCTAGAAATTTAACCGGATGAGCAGTCTCTAAAAAGATACCGTAAGTATCAGGGTGACTCTCTAAATAAGATTCCAATCCAAGATAACCAACTGCTCCATGAGGATCAGCTATATAATTGTTTTCTATAAACAATTTAAGCATTGCTGCTTTGGTTTGATCGTCGTCAAAAGATTCAGATGAAAACAGTGTGGCTAATTGATCGTAATCGTCAGAAAAAAGTTTTTGGATTCTGATAAAGTTACTTGGATCCCCAACATCCATAGCGTTTGAAATGGTAGCCTGAGATGCTCTTGGAGTATAGGTCTTTGTATCCATATAATCAGGGATCACTCTATTGATATTTGTAGATGCGATAAAGTGATGTACAGGTAAGCCTAGTTTATATGCGACTATTCCTGCGCAAATATTTCCAAAATTTCCAGAAGGAACTGAGAAGACAAGTTTTTCTGCCTTATCCTTAAGTTGTTGGTAGGCTAAGATATAATAGAGCATTTGAGGTAACCATCGTGCTACATTAATTGAGTTCGCAGAGGTTAATTTGATATGATCGGTGATGGATTCATCTAAAAATGCTTTTTTTACAAAAGCCTGACAATCGTCAAAACTACCTTCTACTTCAAGTGCTCTGATATTTTGACCCAGTGTGGTCAATTGTTTTTCTTGAATAGGACTTACTTTTCCTTTCGGGTAGAGAATCACAACATCTACACCTTCAACTCCTAAAAATCCATTGGCTACGGCACCCCCGGTATCACCAGAAGTGGCTACTAATACAGTGACATTTTCTTTGTTGTTTGATTGTTTTGAAAAGTATCCTAAGCAACGTGCCATAAAACGAGCTCCTACATCTTTAAAGGCCATTGTAGGTCCGTGAAAGAGTTCAAGAGTAGCGACATTTTTGTCTAATTCTACCACAGGGAATTCAAAATCTAATACTTCAGTAAGAATAGATTTGAGTTCAGCTTCAGGGATCTCATCACCGATGAATTGTCGAATGGCTTCATAGGATAAATCCACTGTGGAATAGTCTTGAATAGTTTCAAAATACTCGGGATCTAGAGCGGTGATAGATTCGGGAAAATACAATCCCTTATCAGGAGCAATTCCTCTAATAACAGCATCTTTAAAGCTAGTTTGATGTTCTGCTGAGTTTAAACTGAAGTAGTTCATTGATCTTAAAGTTGTTTAACTCCCTCTGTATTGATTTTCGAAACGTGAATTTCAAAGTCAATGCCAATTGGATTGTATATGTTTTTCATTTGATCAGCTACTGCTTTAGCAGTGGCTTCTCCCTTGCTGAGTGCAAAGATTGACGGTCCAGAGCCTGATATTCCACAGCCTAAGGCACCGACTTCTTTAGCAGAAGATTTGATGCGATCGAATTCAGGGATTAAAATAGAACGAATTGGTTCTACGATTACATCTTGAAGCGATCTACTGATTAAATCGTAATCTTCTGTAAAAAGCCCAGCGACTAAACCACCGACATTACCCCATTGAGTAATTCCTTGCTTCATGCTGATGTTTTGCTTGAGTATTCTCCTGGAATCAGCTGTTTTAATCTCTATCTGTGGGTGAATCACCGTTGCGTATAATTCAGAGGGATGCGGTAGCGATATGACATCTAAAGGTTCGTAAGAACGCACTAGGGTAAATCCTCCCAATAGGGCAGGAGCTACATTGTCTGCATGGGCTACCCCTGAGGCTAATCGCTCTCCTTCCATTGCGAAAGGAATGAGTTCATTAGTGGATAGGGGCGCTCCTAAGAGATAATTGATTCCCCACACTGCACCAGCTGAACTTGCAGCACTTGACCCAATTCCACTACCAGCCTTGATATTTTTGTAAATCTCAATTTCAAAACCTTTATCGGAACCGAGATGTTCTAATAGTTTGAGACCAGCGACACCAGCGACATTCTTTTCCGTTGCCAAAGGCAGGTCTTGCCCTTCAATTTTAGTAATTTGAATCCCTGCTTGTGTTGAAGTTCTTATGATCATTCGATCTCCAATTCCATCGAGAGCTAAGCCCATCACGTCAAACCCACAGGACACATTGGCAATGGTTCCAGGGCAAAAGACATCTATTTCACTGATTGTACTCATCAATTTTGTTTTGGTAAAAGTAGTAAACTAGTAGTTCCCAATTCGAATTATATCGGCAAAGATTCCGGAGGCTGTTACATCAGCACCAGCACCAGCACCTTTGATAATCATAGGCTGATTGGGATAACGTTCAGTATAGAATAAAACAATATTATCACTCCCTTCTAGGTTGTAGAAATCGTGTCCCTGAGGAATTTCTTCTAAACCTACACTCGCTGCTCCTTTGTCAAAACTCGCAACGTATTTGAGTTTAGCTCCTTTAGCATTAGCAGCGTGATACAGTGATTGAAAATGATTTTCGTGTTTTATGAGACTGTTGAAGAACTCTTCATTTGTATTGGTCTCAAGACATTCTTGAGGTAAAAATGATTTGTTTTTTATATCCTCGAGCTCAATTTCATTCCCAGCTTCTCTAGCGAGGATGAGAATCTTACGCATCACATCAATTCCACTTAGGTCAATGGTAGGATCTGGTTCTGTATAACCCTCTTCTTGAGCTTGTTTTACAACATCCACAAATTTTGTGGAATCGTTGAAGCTGTTGAATACAAAGTTGAGACTCCCCGATAATACCGCCTTAATAGAGTTGATTTTATCACCGGATGCAATGAGGTTTTTCAAGGTATCGATAATTGGAAGACCCGCACCTACATTAGTTTCAAATAAAAAGGGAGCATTGTATTCACTCGCTAAATACTTGAGGTTTTTATAGCGATCTAGTTCAGAGGAACAGGCTATTTTATTACAAGTCACCACGGAGATACTCTTGGATAAATAATGTTCATAGGTCTGAGCTACTTCAGCACTTGCTGTATTGTCGACAAAGATGGAGTTTCTGAGGTTTAATTCAGTGACTTGTTCTAAGAATCGACTCTTGTCAGCTGCTTCTCCTTTAGAGAGTAGTTCCTTCCAATGCTTGAGGTTAATCCCCGATTCATCAAAAATCATGGTTCTAGAGTTAGAGATTCCAATGACTCTGATGTTGAGTTTTAAATTTTTCTTCAAATAACTCTTTTGTCCCTCTAATTGAGCCATAAATCGCGCTCCTACATTTCCAACTCCCATTACAAATAAGTTGAGTTGTTTGATGTTTTCTTCAAAAAAGCTTTCGTGAAGACTGTTGAGTGCTTTTTTGACGTCTTTGCTTTTAATGACCACTGAGATATTTCGCTCTGAGGCTCCTTGTGCGATAGCGACAATATTGACGTTGTTTTTACCAAGGGTACTAAACATTTTACCACTCAATCCTTGATGAAATTTCATATTGTCTCCCACTAATGCAACAATAGAATAGTCTTTCTCAGGGATCACAGTCTTGATTTTCCCCTTGCTGATTTCAAATTCAAAAGCCTCATTGACCAAAGAAGCAGCTAAATCAGCCTGTTGCTCATCTATTCCAATACAGATAGAGTGCTCAGAAGAGGCTTGTGTGATGAGAACAATCGAAATATCAGCATTGGATAGCACTTCGAAGAATCGCTTGGATATTCCTGGTATACCAACCATACCAGTTCCCTCAAGAGAAAGCAATGCAATCTGATCGATATGGCTAATCCCTTGAACAGATTTGTTTTCAGAAGCGTTGTTTTTAGCTATAATTGTTCCCTTGTCTTCGGCTTTAAAGGTGTTCTTAATAACAATGGGAATTTCCTTATTTAAAACCGGTTGAATTGTTGGAGGGTAGAGGACCTTTGCTCCGAAATGAGAGAGCTCCATGGCTTCTTCATAAGAGATATTGTCAATTGGCTTTGCCTGTTTTACCATTTTTGGATTGGCAGTAAACATTCCCGATACATCGGTATAGATATCCAACTGTTTTGCGTTGATTGCAGCCGCTACAATAGCCGCTGTATAATCAGAACCCCCTCGTCCTAGGGTAGTGCTTTCACCACTCTCTGAAGATGCTATAAATCCACCCATAACAGTAAACTGATGCGTAGCAGACTCCACATAGGATTGAATTGCCTTATTGGTCAATTCGAAATTCACCTGAGCCTTATTGTAGTTGTTATTAGTTTTGATAAGGGTTCTAGAATCTAGAAGTGCAGCATCAACTCCCTCTGATCTAAAATAAGAAGCAATGATCAGCGATGAGAGCAGTTCTCCATAACTCACGACTTTGTCGGAGAGTTTAGGAGTTTGTTCACCTATTAAATAAGACCCTTCTAAAAGGGTTTCTAGAACATTTAATTCGGCTTTTATTTTAGAGAGTAATTCACTTTGAATTTGGACATTGATCAATGATTTAACTGCCTGAAAATGCCTCTTTTCGATTTCCTTTAATATATCTGTGTAGGACTGATCCTGTGAAGCAGCTTTTTGAGAAGCTTCGAGCAATAGATCCGTAACTCCTCCAAGAGCTGAAACTACTACGACTGTGTGATTGTTGTTTTCAGCACAGACTATTTCTTTTACTTTTGATATGTTCTCGGCATTTGACACAGAAGTGCCTCCGAATTTTAATACTTTCATAAGATGTATAAGCTTGATTTACTTTGATTTAACACGCATTGAGCTAGGACGGAAGATATATATATAAAATTACCCCAAAGGGGTTGTAGTCGTAGCTGTAGAAGCAGAACGCTTGAGTAGAGTTAATGTGTTTACGTGTTGATCCATTGTGGGAAAATATTCTTTTCTCACATCAAAAGTAGTTTTTAAATTCAGAACTAAAAGGAAAAGGAGGCATTTTTAATGATTTCATAAAAAAGTCCTCCCTTGGTTGAATTTATACGAATTGGATTTAGTAATCCATGTGGTGTTCTTAAATTTCCTCTTTGGTTTTAGTCGGCTTCACGATTTTAAAGCTCAATTTCTCATCCTTAGATTTGTAATCGAGTTTAATAGTATCACCCTCTTCAATCTTAGAATTAACGATTTGTTCAGCGAGTTCATCTTCGATAAATTTTTGAATCGCTCTCTTTAGTGGACGAGCTCCAAATTGTCTGTCAAATCCTTTTTCAGCAATAAAATCAATCGCCTTTTTGGAGAGTTTTAAATGATATCCGAGTAACTCAATTCTCTTGTAGAGTTGTTTTAATTCAATTTGAATAATCTGAGCGATATCTTCTTTTTCAAGAGCGTTAAAGATGATAACGTCATCAATTCTATTGAGGAATTCAGGAGCAAATGCTTTTTTAAGTGCATTTTCAATAACTGATCTGC
>DAIRFL010000006.1:0-3012 GCA_036795105.1 Flavobacteriaceae bacterium
ATATAAAAGCGAGTTTAGCCCTTTCAAATTTTCTGTGGATTGAAGAGCTTCCTTTAGAATTAAAGGAATCCGTGACTCCAGATTTAAATACCGACCAAGTTGCCGATACTATCCTGGGAATTGAAGGATTTTCTATAGAGCTGTTCAATATGGAAGAACACCCAAAACTTCAATCATTAGATTTTAAAAAGGCAGCTCTTAGAATTGACAAAAACCTACAAATCAACAATTTACTTCCAACAGTAAATGTTCAGTACAATTTTTTAAATCAGACAAGAGATGAGTTGCTGAGTGAATTAAATCCAGACAACTACAAAGCAGGAATAAAAATTCAAATGCCCTTGTTTTTAAGAAAAGAACGCGCCTCGTTAAAACTAGCGAACTTTAAACTAAAAGCCATTGAATACGATCAGTTGCAAACAGAGCTGAGTTTAAAAAACAAAATTAGCTCAATTCAAAACGAGATTGATTCTTATGACAGACAATTAGTTCTAAGTAGAACAATAGTTGAGGATTACCGTAAGTTATTGTCAGCTGAAGAACGAAAATTTGAATTGGGTGAAAGCGCCCTGTTTTACATCATTGTTAGAGAAGCTAAACTTATAGAAAATCAATTAAAGGCAATTGAAGCTGAGTATAAATTGTTTGAGTCAAAAGCTAAACTCTATAATATATTGTCATTCATTTAAAATAATGCCCTAAAATTATCAATTTGTAAATTATACACAATAAATGTAATTTAGAGCTGCTTATCGCATTAATTTACTTAAATTGAGTACTCTAAATTACATTGACATGAAACACTTTGCTTTAACCCTCTTACTACTTACAAGCATTAGTGGTTTTTCTCAAGAACTTCCCTCTAGATGGGATGAACTCACAGCAACAGACTGGGAGGCAGCACTTGAAAAATCCAACCACACTATCATTTTGCCTATTGGTATACTAGAGAAACACGGACCACATGGTCCTATTGGATCTGACCTTATCAAGGTTAGAGAATGGTCTGCAATGGCCACAAAAGAAGAATACGCCGTAGTCTTTCCTGACTATTTTTACGGACAGGTAAACGAGGCTAAACAACAATTTGGAACCTTTTCACTTCCTAGTAAATTAGCGATGGAACTCCTTGAGGCTACCTGCCAAGAATTGGGAAGAAATGGCTTTAAGAGAATCCTAATTGTTAATGGCCATGGTGGAAACCCTCAAATGATCCGTTACTTCATTCAAAATCAAATGGAGAAGAAACGTGATTATGTAGTTTATTTCTTCGATCCAAAGATGCCAAAATCAATTACTGATAAAGCATCAAAACTCAGAAATTCTGATCCTGCTTTTGACATGCACGGGGGAGAAAAAGAAACCTCTATGCTCATGCATCTCAGACCTGAATTAGTAAAAATGGAGTACGCCAAAAACGAATCTGGAAAAGACCAAGAGCGCCTTGAGCTATCTTCGGATCTCTACACCGCTATTTGGTGGTATGCCTCGTTCCCTAATCACTATGCTGGAGTGGCAGAGGTGTCAACTCCCAAATTGGGAAAAGTACTTTCAGATGCTATGGTCTCTTCTTTGGTACAAGCTATTAAGGATGTAAAAGCCGATGAGCAATCACTCAGATTACAAGAGGAATACTTTAAGAATGTAAAACAGTAAGAGCTTTCTGCGAGCTGTATTACAATAGTTCGACTATAACACTTAACTTTATATAAGTTAAAACAGTTATCGTGAATATTTATTTAAAAATAACGCTATCAATAACAGCCATAGCTTTATCGAGTAGTTGTACCGATAAAGCTGTGGAGATAGACGATCTAGAATTACTGACGAAAAGCAAAGCCTACGCTAAAGAGTACAGTAACACTTTAAAGAAAAACCTTAAAAACGCTCTTGAAGAGGGCGGTATAGAAAATGCTATTGAATTCTGTCATTTAAATGCTATACCATTATCAGATAGTATTTCAAAAGCCAAGCAGCTTACTTTTTCAAGGGTTAGTCATAAAAATAGGAATCCAAGCAATAAGGCATCTAGTTTTGAATTATCCTTGATTGAACAGTACAATCAATCAAAAAGCAAGATCCCCAAGCTCTTTCAAAAGGGTTCACAAAATTTATTCTACGCTCCCATCTATATCGATTCTCCACTGTGTTTAAACTGCCACGGTAAAACGGAACTATCTCAAGCTGTCAGTAATCGACTCTATCAACTTTATCCTAATGATTTAGCAAGGGGATTTAGTGAAGGTGAACTCAGGGGGCTTTTAAAGATCATCTACGAAGATCCTCAATAAGAATACCCCAATTGCACAAATACATTAGAACTCGATACGCTTAAATCAGTTGTGGCTTTTGAATAGTACAACTGTCCAATCAAATTGAGGTCCCAATTTTGAGAAAGACTCCAGGAGAGTTGTGGCATGGAGAAATACGCCTTAAGTTCTCTTGCATAAAATGTAGTTAAGGATGCTGAAAACTGTGCATTAATAGGTTTTGAGAGCTGCATCAAATAAGTGTTCTTATTGGGCATTAACTTCGTTACATCGATACTGGTATTTGAAAAAAGAGAGGCGTCTACTTCTGCATTGGATACTCCTTGCGAGTTGAACAAATTTGAAAATAATACATACCAGCCATTTTTGAAGTAGTAATCAAAAGAAAGGGAGAATTGAAAGATATCTTGCTCAGGTCTTGAAGAGCACTCCAAAGAGTCAAAAAACACTGGAGCAAAATAGCTCATCTCTCCTTTAAACCCGAAGTTGTAAATAGAACCCTCCCATCCCATTCCCATACTGAGGTAATCCTTGTAATCAGCACCTATAAGTTGAAAGTCGTACTGTCCGATATGAGTCGCATATCGAACTGCTGAAATACGCTGGTTTTTTAACTCATCGTAACTACTGACCAGCTCAAGGGAGGCGTCTCCTGACAAATAGTACTGAATTCGAAGGGCATCTACTCCAGGTCGTTCTGGATAATTAAAATCAAAGTAATTAAAGGCATTAAATAAATCAT
>DAIRFL010000006.1:3022-26963 GCA_036795105.1 Flavobacteriaceae bacterium
ATTCCAAACTAAATTCGTTCCCCAATTAACCCGTTGTCTTCCCAAAACGATATGCCATTTGTCTGTTTCTAATTCTAAGTTTAACCGATCAAAAACAGAATGTCCTACAAGCTTATTAGAATCGATCCACAGCCCACCCAGAGCGATGTCCATTCCGTCCTGTTTTATATAGGATGAGAAATTGGGAATATTCCCAAGTGAATAACCCCATAAAAGCCTATTTCTAATCCCAGCGTGAACACTGAGTTCTTCGTTAAAATAGCCATCTATATTCAATCTGTGATGAAGCAAATAATCCATCCCCTGGTACTGACTTTCCTGACTAATTCCACTAAAAACTCCATTGAGATACCCGTATGCTTCCCAATCGACAGCAGAGGCTTGTTGCTGACTTCTAGCTGAAAACAGCACCCCTATCGATACTAAAAAAGCGATTTGTAAGGATCTGTAATTCATTTAATAATATTATCTGTTGCTACTGCCCCATCAACAACCTCAATTACTCGATCTGCTCTATCGATAACTCGTTGATCGTGGGTTGAGAATAAAAAGGTAATACCCTCTTGTTTGTTTAGCTTTTCCATGATATCTAAGAGATCATTGGTCGATTTTGAATCCAAATTAGCAGTGGGTTCATCCGCGAGTATAAATCTCGGTTTCGAAGCTAAAGCCCTTGCTACTGCAACGCGTTGTTGTTGTCCTCCACTCATTTGATTAGGCCTTTTATCTTCGAGCCCTTTTAGGCCAACGGCACTAAGTAGTTCCATTACACGTTGCTTAATCTCAACTTTGTTTTTATTTTGAAGCAACATCACAAATCCTACATTTTCCATTGCTGTTAAAACAGGAATGAGATTGTAGGATTGAAATACAAATCCAATGTGTTGGAGTCTAAAATTGATCAGTTCGTTCTCTTTTAAATCCATGATGTCGATATCATCGACTATTACTGAACCTCGGTCTGGTTTGTCTAATCCACCTATGCAATTGAGCAAGGTTGTTTTTCCAGAACCAGAAGGTCCAACCACAGCCGTAAATTCTCCTTCTGAAATTTCCATGGAGATTCCATTCAAGGCTTTCACCTCATTGGGTAAACCGGCATTGTAAATCTTAAAAACCTCATTTAACTTTATTATTGTTTTCATAACTATGCAGATTTAACAGCTTCAGCTGGGTTTATTTTTAAGGCTTTTCTGGCAGGTATGATACCAGAGAGCATACTCACTATAAAGGTCATCAATGTTATATTAAAATACACTTCAGCAGGTAGATAGGTATAAATAACTGCAGCAAGTCCTAAGCTCTCTAATCCAGTAGCAACCACTGATAGATCTATCCCATATACACTGAAGTATAGATTCGTGAAATAGGAAAACCCTATTCCAAAAGGAAGTGCAATCAGTGTAAGAAATAAGGTTTCAAAAATGATGAGCACAAAAACTTTCCGCTTGTTCATTCCTATGGAAAGCAACATTCCCAACTCTTTCTTGCGTTCTAAAATGGCCATGAGCATGGTGTTGATAATCCCAAAAGCTAAGGCTAATAGAATAATCCCCATAAACACATAAATAAATGCACTCATCGTCTCTTGGGCATAGCCCAGTTCAGGTGAAACTTCAGCCCAGGTCTCAACATCCATTGAAGAATTTATAGCTGCCTTTACTGCTTCGACCTCAGCAATAGAAGTACACCTAATAATAAATTGATGAGATGATCCTTCTAGAGCTGTAAGAGTTTCGATATCTTCTCTTTTTATAAAGACGGTTGAAAGGTCAAAACTCGAATTTGGAGATCTAAAAATACCCTCCACTCTAAAGTTCTTTGAAATCACATTATTGTTTTGATCTTGAAAGGTCAAAACAATTTTAGACGCCACTTCTACCCCTAATTGATCGGCTAATTTTTTTCCGATAAGAATGGGGTTTCTTTTATATTTTTCAAAATAAGTTCCACTTATTAACCGCTGATTGATATCCACAACGTTTCGATCATCTTTAGGCTCGATCCCCAATAATTGCACCCCGTAATTCCCTTTGACGGTAGCTGCCATCCCAGGAATAATAAGTCGCTTTGAATAGGCTTCTACTCCACTAATTGTATCTAATTGATTTGTTATAGATTCACTGCCCTCTATGGTGTATTTTTTGTTAAAATCAATTAAAAACTCCGGATGATGTATTTGTATATGTGCTATAGTTGCATCAATTGCACCGTCCATTCGCTGATTGTTCATCCCAAGAGACATTCCCATGATAAACATACCAGCCCACAATCCAAGAACAATAGAGATAACCACCACTGTAGAACGCAGGCGGTTTCTCCAAATATTTCTCCAGGCTATGGCGATAATGGTCCTCATTATTGATTCATGGCATTTACGGGTTTGAGTTTCTTGATGATATAGATCGGATAAAGTGAAACGACTAAAGCGATTAAAAATATGATTAAAGCATGTGCAAAAGGTAGATCCCATTTAATATAGAAGGGGATTTCTGCACTAAAGCCATAATTCTCAAACATCTCTTGTTGATCTCCAGGAAATTGCATCGGGTAATAGTGTTTCCATAGAAGAATGGGATAGGCTACTGCGATGCCAGAAACTACTCCTAGCAGTGATAAGATAACCGTTTCAATAAAAACCATCCACATCAATTTTACTTTTTTCATTCCGATGGAAACCAATACTCCAAACTCGTAAAGACGTTCTTGAGTCATCATAAGCACCGTGCCAAAAATTCCAAAAACGAGAATCATATAGAGTATGGCCACCATTAATATACCACCGACATCGTCTGCTACAATCGTCTGTTCAAGTTCTGGGAAAAGTTCTTTCCAATTCATTATTTCAAATTGTTCACTGTCCAACTTCTTGGACAATCTCCTTTGTAAGCTATTTAGATTTGTATACTGATCTACATCCAAAACAAGAGAAGTAGCAATCCCCTTAGCAGAAAATAGATTTTGAGCACCCTCGATGGATTGAAGTACCATCATCCTATTGAGCATTGGGTTTTTTAAATCGACAATTCCTGAAATCACTAATTTGTCTGCTGCCATGAGTCCGTGATATCCCTGACTCATAAAAACAAGAGTGTCGTTTACTTTTGCCTTAAAAAAGTTTGCGATAGTTTTTCCTACTACTATATCATTAGGATTAGAAAACAATTCCCCCTCTATCACTTTAGACCTCATATCCATAATCTGGAGCTCCTTCTCGAGTTCAACACCATTGATGCTAATCACCTTAGAGAGCTCTCCCATTGACAACAATCCAACACTTTCTAAGCGGGGCAAGACCGCTTTCACTCCTTCTACGGATTCAATGGAATCGATAAGGTCTTTACGATAGTTGAGTCCATTGTCGATTGATCGTTCATCCCAATACCCTTTTTGATGAATTTGAACATAACCACTATAGGATCCTATCACGGTATCAATCATATGGTCGTACATTCCCAATTGCATAGAGCGCATTAATACAGAGAGCAATACTGCGACTAAAATTGACGCTAGCGTGATCAAACTCCGCTTTCTATTCCTCCATATATTTCTCCAGGCAAGGCTTACTAACATTTATCGAATGCGTTTCATATAGTTAGTTGTAAAATAACTATCGGGGATGCTAACATCAAAATTCCAAACATCGTAATGAATCAAGGTGTATTGATGTTCTTTGTCGGCAGGAACTACTTTTAAAGTAGAGGGCAATCGCTTTCCATCAAAATCTCGAATATCAGAGGCAATCATTTGATTGACCAAAAACCCATCTTCGTCGTAGAAGTTGGTTTGCAATTGCATATAGTCCTTCTTTTCAACCCAAATAATAATCTTACCCCATACCACAGCTACATCCTCATGTGGAATGAGTTCAATTTTCCAACAATCCAGTCCTTCTTTTGATTCTGAACCAAGAATTTGCTTGTCGTAATCATCGATCATCGAGGATTGTTTGACCAAGTCATCATTAGTCAAATCAGTCCCCATCCAATTTTGCATCATCATTGAAGGCGGAAACTTAATCGAACGATTGAGGCTGGGTATATAATTCCAGACTTCTTGATCTCGCATCAAAAAAACCACTCCTTTTTCCTTGGCGGGACTAAGCACTAAAGAGACCGAATAATCAGAACCTTTTGACCATCCCTTCATTTTCATTTCTTTGCTCCACTTAGGACGAACAGTTTGAATGGTCATTTCTGTATAGGCAGATTTACCTCGGTACTTTTCATCTGCTCTGCGAATAATTTCATCAGCAGTTTGAGCTTGAAGAGAAGTAACTACCAACTGCGATAAAATAGAAAGTATTAAAATTTTAATTTTCATACCTTTTTTTATATCTATTAAAGATACGAAGAAAGGATTAAAAATACAGCAAGGCTGCTCTTAATCTACAAGGCTAACCAAGAGATCTTCACATACTTTTTGACTCAATACCTCTTTGAGGTGATTCTTATAGGAAAGCGTCATTGAATTGTCATAGGGCTCCTTGTTGAGGATCTCAAACTCAACACCAAGTGCTATTGATCTACTGCTTAAAAATTGAAGGAATTGTTTGTCAGAATTTGAAAGTGCTCTTAAAATTACTTTTTGTCCGGGTTTACAATCTGACAAATGCTCTAAATTCAGTTCTAAGCAATTACCGTTCTTATCTGGAATGGGAGAACCATGAGGGTCGAACTTTTGATACCCTAACAGCTCATCCATCTTATCAAAAAAAGCTTCCGACTTGACATGTTCTATCTGCTCTGCTATTTCGTGTACACTATCCCAACCAAATCCCATCTTTTCCACCAAATACATTTCAGTTAATCGATGTTTTCTAATAATTGCAGCAGCCTTTTTCATTCCCTCTTCGGTCATTGTCAACGGCTTGTATTTTTGATAGGTCAACCAACCAGCACTGTGAAGCTTCTTTACCATATTATTCGCAGAGGGAATTGACACCTCTAGAGCACTACTTAGATCGGAAAGATTAACCCTTCCCTTTTCATCTGCTAACTTATAAAGTGCTTTGAGGTAATTCTCCTTGGTTTGTGAATTCATGGATGCTTTTTAATCAAAAGTATAAAATTTATCTAAATATTATTGTTAGATGAATCTAACTTTATAACTTTGCCATATAAAACATCAATTATGAACCACAGCTTTTTCAACTTCATACTACTTATTTGTTGCCTTGTTGGTCAGCATACCTATGCTCAACAATCATATAAGATTGAAGGTCGAGTATTGGATCAAGACAACACTCCACTGTCTTTTGTTCACATCAGTGCATCTGATCATAAAACGGGGACCTATACCGATGAAAGTGGTTACTTTATCATCGATGGACTCCCTCCACATAAATACACCCTTACTGCCTCTATTATTGGATTTGAAATAAAAACAGTCAAAGTTGATCTGAGAGCAAACAAGGATCGCTTTTTAGAACTCATACTTAGAGAATCTTCTGAACAATTAGATGAAATTGTCTTATCTGGAAGCCTAAAAGAAGTCTCAAAATTAGAGAGTCCTGTTCCTATAGAAGTCTATTCCGTTAAATTTTTTAAATCGAATCCCGCTCCTTCTGTCTTTGAATCCCTGTCAAATATTAACGGTGTTCGACCTCAACTCAATTGCAATATTTGTAATACTGGAGACATTCACATCAATGGACTTGAAGGGCCCTATACAATGGTGCTGATCGATGGAATGCCAATTGTCAGCGGATTATCAACCGTCTATGGGCTCACAGGAATTCCTCAATCCTTAATTGAACGAGTTGAAATTGTCAAGGGTCCTGCTTCCACTCTATACGGATCTGAAGCAGTTGGAGGATTAATTAATATCATTACTAAAAAACCAGCTACTAGTCCACTTGTTTCCACAGATATTATGGGATCTAGCTGGGGGGAATTGAATGCGGATATAGGTCTTAGATACCAATTAAATAAATCTCAGGCACTCTTAGGAATCAATTATTTCAATTACCAAAACCCAATAGACAATAATTCGGATGGATTCACAGATATTACCCTTCAACATCGCATATCCCTATTCAATAAAATTGACTTTAAACGAAAAAGTCTAAAACCCTTTTCTATAGCTAGTCGATATGTGTATGAAGACCGTTGGGGTGGAGAAATGAATTGGACTAAAGACTACAGAGGTGGAGATGAGATTTACGGAGAGAGTATTTACACCTCTCGATGGGAACTTCTAGGAACCTATGAACTCCCTTTTGAAGAACGACTACAATTACAGTTTAGCGCCAATGCACATCGACAAAATTCAGTCTATGGCACCACTAATTACCAAGCAAATCAAATGATTGGATTTAGTCAATTGAGCTGGAATCACATGGCAAAAGATCACGACATCATGCTAGGAATAGCCTATCGTTACACTTTTTATGACGACAATACAGCTGCTACTAGCACCTCTAATTCACTAAACAATCCTTCGATCATTCACTTACCAGGTATATTTATTCAAGATGAGATTAAATTTGATCATCAGAACAAATTACTCTTGGGGATGAGATACGATTACAACAGTCTCCACAAGGGAATTATATCTCCTCGAATAAATTACAAATGGAACTCTATCGATCAAAAAAATATTGTTCGATTCAGTATTGGAAATGGCTACAGAGTTGCCAATGTGTTTACCGAGGATCACGCTGCGCTTACCGGTGCTCGAGAAGTAATTTTTACCGAGGAATTAAAACCTGAAACTTCGTGGAATGCCAATTTAAATTTTGTCAAAAAAACTTATTGGTCAAAAGGTGTGTATCTCGGTATCGACTCAAGTATTTTTTACACACATTTTAACAATGCAATCTTTCCTGATTACGAGACCAATCCAAATCAAATTATTTACGAAAACTTGGAGGGCTATGCGGTGTCTAAAGGGGTTTCGATCAATATAGATCTTGTTTTGACCAATGGATTAAAGCTTCTCGCTGGGGGAACGCTTATGGATGTATCCATTACTGAAGGAACTCAAACCTATAGACAATTGCTTACCGAGCGATTCTCTGGAGTATGGAATCTGTCGTATAACTTTAATGCTATCAACCTAAAAATAGATTATACTGCAAATCTCTATGGACCGATGAAACTACCTCTTTTAGGACCCTTAGACGATCGACCTGCCTATTCTAAATGGTACAGCCTTCAGAATATTCAGTTTTCTAAACCATTTAAACAATGGGAACTCTATACAGGTGTAAAAAACCTATTGAATTTTACTCCTCCCGCCAATAGTATCGCAAGGCCATTTGATCCTTTTGACAAGCAGGTGGAAGTTGATATTAATGGTCAGATTATTCCAAGCCCTAACAACCCTAAAGCATTGAGCTTTGACCCTACCTATATCTATGCTCCAAATCAAGGAATTCGATTATTTGCAGGAATTCGCTATCAACTCAACCGATGAAAAATATTTGGCTTATAGCACTATTACTTAGTTTCTCTGTCGAACTAAATGCTCAAGAACTCACATGGACCAGCTTTGAGGAATTGAACTATTCCCAACAAAAACAAGCTCGACCTCTTTTAATTTTTATTCACACTCAGTGGTGTAGATTTTGTGAGATGCAAAAAGAGATTAGCTTTAAAGATCCTGATTTAATCAAACTACTCAATGACAATTTTTACTGTATTGAGTTAGATGCAGAATCCAAACACAGCATTGAATTTCAAGGAACAACCTATAAATTCAATTACTTAGAAGGATACCATCAACTCCCACTCACTCTAACAAAAGAGCTTGATCAATTAGTAGTTCCAAGTATGGTATTAATGGACAACAACTTCGATATTCATTCAGTACTCCAATCCTATCAGCCGCCTAAATACTTAATTCATTACTTAGAGCAACTCCTTTTAAATTAAAGGCTCTGGATATTAATTTGCTCAAATGATAATAGTCATCTTTTAAGGGTAGATAAGTCCCGAACTTTGCACTATAAATCAAGTGAAACCAAACATATTTCACCATGGCAGATTCTAGACGCGCTTCGACGCGTTACGCTCAAAAAATGCAACGTACTGTTGACAATCAAAAAAACATTATCACTTTTTTACTTTCCATTATCATCGCTTTTGGAAGTATGTACCTATTAAAAGATTCTTCTTTTACAACCCCTCAATCCTATGTGTTGTTCTTGATGTTCTTTTCAGTTTTATTATGGGTGACTGAGGCCATACCCCCTTTTGCTGTCGGCTTATTTATTATTGGCTTCCTGCTCTTTACTCTTGGGAACCCTTCTGTAAATAGCCCCCAAAGTGCAGATTATATCGATTACACCATCTTTATTAATACCTGGAGTGATTCAGTGATCTGGCTACTACTTGGAGGGTTCTTTCTAGCTGAAGGAATGAAGAAATCTAAATTAGATGTAGAGCTTTTTAGAATCGCTGTTGGAGGCTTTGGATCCAAACCCAAATACGTGCTCTTAGGTATTATGGGAGCAACTGCTATTGGCTCCATGGTGATGTCTAATACAGCAACCACTGCAATGATGATTGCATCGGTAACACCCTTGCTTACCAAACTAAATAAAGGGGATCAATTTCACAAGGCTCTATTGGTGGGAATCCCAGCAGCTGCTTCCATTGGAGGTATGGGGACTATTATTGGATCTCCTCCTAATGCCATCGCTGTCGACGCCATCAATAACAGTGACTTATTTGATTTCAATATCGGTTTCTTGGAGTGGATGATTGTTGGTATCCCAATTGCATTAGTGCTCACCCTCTTGACCTGGTATTTAGTAACTAAGCTTTACCCTTCGATCCAACAGGAACTCGATTTGAGTTTTATAAAACCAAAAGATGAACTCACACAGGAAGAACAATGGGAGAAAGAAGACTTAAAATCTAAGAAAAACATCGTCCTAATCGTTCTTGCAGTAACCATTCTACTTTGGCTTACCGGAAAACTACACGGTATTCCACCAGCGCTCGTATCGGGTATTCCAATTTTAGTCTTTACCATGCTCAGTATTATCACCTCAGATGATGTTCGATCACTTCCTTGGGATACACTTATGTTAGTTGCAGGAGGATTATCACTAGGACTGGCTATTCAAAAAACAGGTTTAGCTTCTTATTTTGTGACTCATTTAGCTGATTTTCAAATGAGCTTCTGGACCCTATCACTTCTTTTTGGTGTTCTTACTGTAGTCTTCTCCAATATTATGAGTAATACTGCCACAGCGACTATTCTCATTCCAATTGCAGGCCTATTAGGAACACAAAACCCAATAGTCATCCCTCTAATAATTGGTTTAAGTGCCTCTTGTGCTTTGTTATTGCCCATATCAACACCTCCAAATGCCATTGCATTTAGTACCGGTAAGCTACAGCAGAGGGACTTCAGAGCCAACGGTCTGCTCATCGGATTGTTAGGCCCAATCCTAATAACAATTTGGATCTTTCTCATACATGGCTTACAATGATAAAAATCATACTTGTTTATACCTAGTTGACATAACTTAGTGTATCCTTAAATTCAAATGTCATGAAAGAGAAAACTAGCATTTCAACAATAATGACAGCTGATGTCTTTTCGATCGACTCAAAGCAACAACTGTTAGAGGCTCATACTATTATAAACAAGCATAAAATAAGACACCTCCCTGTGGTATCCAACGACAAAATCGTAGGTATGTTGAGCAAAACAGATATAGATAAGGCTAGTTTTATAGCTGCTTTTGACGAAGAAGAAATCAACACCGCTATCTTTGAAAACTTGACCATAGAACAGGTTATGACCAAAAAAATAAAATGTGTACAAGAAAGCGACACCATCGCCGATGTAGCCAATTTATTATCAAAATATGAATTTCACGCTGTCCCAGTATTAAGAGGGGAAAAGCTTGTAGGAATTGTAAGTACAACCGATTTAATCAACTATCTTGTTTCGCTCATTTAGATCTTTTCCTATCTTTAGAAATAAAAGTCGTCATATGAAAAAGATGAGCTGCTATGAACTTGGTGGTGCCTGTGATCAAGAATTTTACGCCACTACTTTTAAAGAAATGGCTGAACAAAGCCGTAATCACGCTATGGAAATGCTCCAAAAAGGAGACAAAGACCATATGAATGCAATGCAAGAAATGAAGCACCTAATGGATTCTCCAGAAGCGATGCAAAAATGGATGCAAGAAAAAGAGGATCTCTTTAATTCTTTAGATGAAATTGATTAAATTTCACATGTTCTAACTACAACTGTGAATCAACTACTCAATTATACATTTATCTTTCTAATCTATTTCTTCGCTGGAGGAGAAAGTGGACTTATCACCCCACCAGACAAACCTATTGTTGATCAAGTTCAAACATTTTGTTTCGATCCTGATATTCCCCCAAGAGTATCTCAATTAAACATTAAATCTGCTTTGAATGGCAACAGTTTATTTTGGTACGAAACTGAATTTGGAGGAACTGCTTTAGATCCTTCGACAGAATTAGTGGATCAAAAAAAGTATTACGCTGCACTAGTAAACGATTTGGGTGAAGAAAGTGCTCGAACAGAGACTAAAGCCCATCTTTTAGATCCAGTTATTATTGCAGCAGATGAGATTTGTTATGGAGATCAAACAGAAATTTCCGTTACGAACATTCCATCTACTCCACAAGATTTCATCAAAGCAAATCCACAGTTGCTGATGTTTTTAAACGATCCCGACAATAAGACCGCCTATTTTTTAAAAGAACAGGCAATGGGTTGGACCCAAGCCTATGATTATATTGAGAGTTTTGGTGAATCTGCAGCCATGTATGTCATCAATTCTAAAGAAGAAGAAGACAAGGTCTTTAACGCTCTAAGCAATTTAGGTCTAACGGGGACGAACGATCAACACTTTTGGCTTGGACTGAGACAATATCAGGGGCAAAAACCCAATAATGCAGTTGACAAAGACTGGTATTGGATCGACGGAAGACCCTTGACAGATGAACTGGCTCATTGGAATACCAATGAACCCAATGATTATGGTAACACTACTGGTGTTGAAGACGGGGAAGAAGACTATGGCCAATTTGATTTTTTTGTCAATGACGGAAGCTGGAATGATATGACCAATTCTGCTGATGTCGGAGGAAGATCTTGGCCTATATTCGAGTTTAATGGTTCAACAGCAGTTCGTTGGGGCTCCTACGATCAAGACGGCAATGAAGTTGTCTACGAAGAAACTTCAAGTATCTTAAGCTTGACCTTGACAAGAACAACGACTTTCTTTATCGAAGTTGAAACCAATGGAGTGTTTTGTAGAAGAGAACACACCGTTAAAGTAAATCCACTTCCAGAAATTCAACCACTTTCAGCTCTTGAATTTTGTGACAACAATCTAGATGGAGATGACACCAACGGAAGCGTCTTTGGAATTGATCTCACCGTTCAAAACGAGGTTGCTCTTGGCAAGAATCAAGCAGCTGAAGATTTTACGATTCACTATTTTCCAAGTCAAACGGATGCTCTATCCTCAACAAATGAAATCATAGGACTCTATGATTATATTCCAGATGAAGGGTATATTCCAGCTAGTCTTAGCTCTAAGACCATTTATATCAAATTACAAAACAAAGCTACTGGTTGTATCGCAATTGACTCTTTTGATGTCGTTGTCAATCCATTGCCCATTGCAAATGAAATAGCCGATCTTAATCAATGTGATGATACCAAAAGCGGTTCAGACACCGATGGAATTTTCTCTTCTTGGGATTTGACATCTCAATCAGCTGAAATTTTAGGAACACAAGACCCAGCTCTATTCAAAGTGAGTTATCACTTAACTCAAAACGATGCAGATGATCTAAATCAAAAAGGGATTAGTTTTCCTTTTACAAATACTGAAATCAATTCTCAGAAAATCTTTGTCAGAGTTCTCAATACTCAAACTCAGTGCTATAGAGCAACTACCAGTTTTAATATAATTGTAAACCCCCTCCCCGTTTTAAGTCAAACGAGCATTACATATGAACAATGCGACGATGATGATAAGAACGATGGAATATCACTTTTTAATCTTCACTCCTGGGAGTCCTCATTTTCAGATAATTATCAGAATGAAACCTTTGAATTTTACACCGATTCTACTTACGATTCTTCGAGTCTGATTGAAAATTCACAGGCCTATTACAACCAAGCATTTGCTCAAACTGTCTATATCAAAATTTCTTCTGAATTTGGATGTAGTCGTTTTGCTCAGCTCACATTAAAGGTCGCTGCTAGTTTAATTCCAGATGATTTTATGATGGAGTATCTTAACTGTGATGACACTGATCCATTTAATCAAGAAGGAACATCTACCTTTCCAGCATCTGTCTTAGATGAACTAAAAACTGGCTTAATCAATGCTGACCCAAAATTTAGTGCCCAAGATATTGATATTGACTTTTTCTATTCAAAAGAAGATGCCTTAACGACTTCGAACGGAATTTCACAAGGAGAAAGTTTTAAAACCAATACCCCCTATACTCAAGAACTATGGGCCTTGATTACCAATAAAAGTGTCAATACCATCGAGTGTTTAGGACTCAAACAAGTTGCCACTCTTTATGTTGATCCCGTTGCTATTCCTTACCCTATCTCAATTGATCGTCGATGTGATGGAAATAGCGATTTAGACCTCGACAGTGAAAACGGCTCATTTCCATTTGACACTTCCACTGTAGATGGACAGCTCATTCAAAATCAAGAAGGAGTAACTGCATACTACTACGCTGAAGATGGGAGTTTTATCGGAAATTCTTTTCCAAATACATACGAATCCCCTTCTCAAACCATCAGTGTTTATTTAGAAAAAGAAACCCAACACCCCAGCTTAAATAGAATTAATTCCGATTGTAAAACAGCTACTTCTTTTGATCTTATTGTCGATGACAGCCCTCAACTTCCAGAACCGATCACTTTAAGAATATGTGACAATGGAGCATCAGATATCGACGGCATTGGTGAGTTTGACACCTCAGGACTTCACGAGCAATTGGTTAACAACCAAGATTTAATGACCATCAAGTATTTAGATCAAAATTCAAATGAGCTTTTTGATGTTTTTCCAAATTCTTATACTTCAGAAAACAGAACGATTGATGTTTATTTGAAAAATCCTTTAAACGGTGATTGTACCGCCTTTACCCAATTAAACTTTATCGTAGATGAACTTCCTGTTTTCGAAGTAGAACAGAGCACCATTCTCTGTTATAATATAGGATTTATTAATATTGGATTAGTTTCAAAAGACACAAGAGATTATTCCTATTCATGGTCTTATATTAATCCCAACGGATTAGCTGAACCCATTTATGAAACTACAGACCGAATCGATGCTACCAAAGCAGGTATCTACGAGCTTACACTAACAAATACCGATGGCACCTTCTGTCAGCGCACACGTACTATAGAAGTTAACGCCTCAAATATTGCCTCAGTCAAGTACGAGGATCTGACCATTACAGACCTCCAATACGGAAATGTAAACCAAATGAGTCTCGATACTCTTAAGCTCGGAATCGGTGACTACGAATTCTCTATAGACCAAAACAATTATCAAGACCAACCAGAGTTCGGGGATTTAACCCCTGGAATTCACCAATTGTTTGTCAATGACAAAAACAATTGTGGTGAAGTCTTTATCGACTTTTCGATTATAGGGTTTTATCGCTTTTTTACTCCAAACTCAGATGGGTATAACGACTATTGGAATGTCTTTGGAATCGATGAAAATCACCAAGCTAATAGTGAGGTCTACATCTTTGATCGATACGGTAAGCTCATCGCACAAATCGATCCCCTATCACAAGGCTGGGATGGCACCATCAATGGAAAACCACTTCCAGATACTGATTATTGGTTCCGATTAAAATTAGAAGATGGAAGAACCGCCAAAGGTCATTTTAGTCTTATTAGAGGGTATTAATGATGGGTAATATTATACCCAATACTTATTTGATGAAAACCCGACTGATCAAATTGAATCACTCCCTGTGTATAGGAATAGTTATAACTAAACACCCAATCGTTTATATTGACTCCAACTAATGGTGTTAAGGCATTTAATCGCTGCTCTTGATACTGAGACTCCAAATAATACCCCACAGGCCTAAAACTCCTCCTATTTGAAATACCAATCCAAAATTGATCTACTCCAAGAGGGATATACATTTTTAAATTGGTGTCAATGGTTTTCTCATCGCTGATTTCTGCCCATTGAAAAAGCACTGAGGGCTCTAAAATAAAGCTTCCAATGGTGAAGAATTTTCCTCCGCCCGCCAAAACTCTTCGATAATTTGCTCTGTCTCTATTATGAGGATAATAGAAATCTCCAAAACGATTATGAGGACTAAAAAGGAGGTTTTTGATGGACAATTGAACATAATAAGACGGATTGATATAAGCCACCCCAAAATCCATCGCCAAATACCCCTGTTGTTGCTTTAATCCAATAATGAGAGGATCGTATTGTGTTAAATCAAAGCTTCTTTGATCGATGGTATTAAAAACGGATCCCACACTGAGTCCTAAGGAGAGTTCATTGATCGTATTCCTTGGATCAGGATATAGACAGTTACATGATTTTTTATAATTCTTACCCATATACAAATGATGTGTATAAGTAAGGTAGGTTCCTGTTGTTGAATAATATCCGTTTCGATCGTTAAACATGAGTAACCCTCCACCCGATTTATCATTGAAGCGATAACTCGCAGCTAATGTCTGAAGCGATGGTGCTAACTCCTGATCGAACCACTGCTGTCTTCCTGTCATCCGAACCTGCCCTCCGTAATAGAGCGATCCGGCCATTGCAGGATGTACCAAATACCAATTATCAGTGAGGTAATCAGAGTAAATAGGCAATCCCTCTTGAGCGATTAGCTTAGATATTGAACACAGAAAAAGGAACGAAATTAAAAGGTTTCTCATTGTAGTTTAGCTACTCAAATGTATGAGAAAAACTTATAATTTAGTAGATTCTCTTTCAATAAGTGTGGTTCGAACTATTTCAGTACGATCGGGTATGTCTCTATTGGATTCGATGCGCTCTATAAGCATCTGAGCTGTTTTTCTTCCAATATCTTCTCCGTGCTGATCAATAGCAGTTAGTGGTGGGTTGGAATATTCCGATAAATAACCGTTTGTAAATCCGATCACCATAAGCTTTGGAATTCCCATCTCGTGCATCACTCTAAGTGTTTGTACTGCAAGCACCTCATTGACACATAAGACTGCTTCTACATCTACTTTATCTAGATAATCTTTGATGAGTTCATCCTTGATTATCATCGATGGATAATACTGAATTAAACTTTCGTCTAATTCGATTCCCATTTCATTTAAGGCTTTCTTATATCCCTCGATGCGATAGCGCCCTACACTGATGTGTTCCTCTGTAGATAAAAATCCTATTTTTCGTTTACCCTTATTGATAAAGTGCTTTACAGCCCTATAAGCACTATCCAGGTCATCGACTACAACTTTATCTCCTTTGATCATATCTTCTACACGATCAAACTGTACTACCGGAATACCTACCTCGTTAAGCGCCTTTAAATGATCGAATGATTTTTTTAATTCAGTCTCAGAAGACAGCGATAAAATAAGTCCATCTACCTGGTTTCTGAGCAAAAAATCAATATTTGACTTTTCATTTTCCAAAAGATCTTCGGTATTCCCAATACTGACGTGATAACCGCGCTGATTTGCATAGGCATCAACCCCTCTAATTACCGAAGTAAAAAAGAAATATCTCAAATCTGGAACAATAACCCCTATATGCTTTGAAAGACTGTTTTTAAGGGCTAAAGCCATCAAATTCGGTTGGTAGTGGTGCTCTTTAGCATAAGCTAACACTCTGTCCTTAGTTTCTTGGCCAATTTCAGGACTGTCTTTTAAAGATTTTGAAACAGTAGATATCGAGACATTAAGCGCTGTGGCTATGTCTTTTAGCGTTGTCTTCTTCTTCATGATGTAGTTTAATTTGGTATGAGAAAGATACAAAATTATCTACAAGACTATGTTTTTGTAGTGAATTTTATAGTATGTTTTAGTTGATGTAAACAAAAAAGCCTCCATAAGGAAGCTTTTTAAACATTAAGAGTTAAAAATGGAGTCTATATATACTGATTTACAATATTTTCAAAGAGTTCTTGTTTACCAGATATCAACTCAGGTTCTCCAACAGTTTTAGCGATTTCAAAGAGTTCCTCAAAATCTACTTCACCATTCTCAAATGCTTTACCTTTTCCAGAATCAAAGGAACTATAACGGTCAGAAAACAATTTTGAATAAGGAGAATCACTCAATATTTTATCAGCGATTAAGAGCGCTCTTGCAAAGGTGTCAGCACCTCCAATATGAGCGTGGAAGATATCTTCTAGATCTGTAGAATTTCTTCTAATCTTGGCATCAAAATTAATGCCTCCTCCTTGAAGGCCTCCAGCCTTTAAGAACTCCATCATGATCTCTGTAACTTCAGTAATATTATTTGGAAATTGATCGGTATCCCATCCATTTTGATAGTCTCCTCTATTCGCATCAATGCTTCCCATCATTCCATGAGAAGCTGCCACTGCAATTTCGTGTTGCATGGTATGATTCGCAAGGGTTGCGTGATTGACCTCCAGGTTGATTTTAAAATCATCTTGAAGACCGAATTGATTTAAGAATCCTACAACTGTTGCAGCGTCAAAATCGTATTGGTGCTTCATCGGCTCCGCAGGCTTAGGCTCGATAAAGAAAGTTCCCTTAAATCCTTGTGCTCTGGCGTAATCTCTTGCCTTTTGAAGAAAAATACCCATATGTTCAACTTCGCGCTTAAGATCGGTGTTTAAAAGCGACATATAACCTTCTCTACCTCCCCAGAATACGTAGTTTTCACCGTCCAAGGCCATGGTCGCATCTAAGGCCATCTTTATTTGAGCACCAGCTCTAGCGACTACTTCAAAATTTGGATTGGTAGCTGCACCATTCATATATCTTGGGTTTGAAAAACAGTTTGCTGTTCCCCATAGAAGCTTTACTCCAGAAGCTGCTTTCTTTTCTTTTAGGTAATCAACAATGGTCGCTAAACGCTTTTCAGATTCAGCTATAGTACTTCCTTCTCTCACTAAATCGTAGTCGTGGAAACAGAAGTAATCGAATCCCATTTTGGTAATGAACTCAAAAGCAGCATCGGCCTTTGATTTTGCAGATTCAATAGGGTCAGTAATTTGATCCCATGAATAATTTAAGGTTCCAGGTCCAAATGGATCCGCTCCAGTCCCACAAAATGAATGCCAGTAGGCTACTGCAAACTTAAAGTGTTCTCTCATCGTTTTACCAGCGACTACTTGATCTGGGTTGTAGTATTTAAACGCAAAAGGATTGTCTGAATCCTTTCCTTCAAATTTAATATCGTCAATTCCCTTATAGTATTCTTTGTCTCCTATTAAAGCCATAATAGATTTGTTTGTTATTTGTTATTTACTCTTCTTTTAATTTATGTTCTAAACGCTTTTTCCAAAGCATATAAGCCGATTTAAAGGCTTCTTTATTGTCTTTTGGCTGATACGACATCTTATAGTCATTCTCTTCAATTAAGGCAAAGAACGAGTCCGTATCTCCTTTAACTAAGTTACAAGCTCTAGCCGCTCCTATTGCACCAGTAGTGTGAAAGATTTTTATTTCAACATCCATCAGGGTCGCAATTGTTTCTGAAAAGATTTGAGATCGAAACAAATTGTCATCACCAGCCTTGATCATCGACAAATTCACTCCATCATTTTTCATGAGTTCCATACCGTATACAAACGAAAAAGCAATTCCTTCCAAAGCTGCTCTACACAGATGTGATTTGTTATGAGCATTGAGGTGTAACCCTTCTATATGAGCTCCTAAGTTGACATTTTCAAGCATTCGCTCCGCTCCATTACCAAAAGGTAAAATAGAAAGACCCTCACTTCCAATGGATACAGTTTCAGCGAGTTGATTCATCTGCTGGTAGGAATCGACATCTAGATTATCTTTCATCCACCTGTAGAGGATTCCAGATCCATTAATACAGAGGAGTTTTCCGATATGATTGTTCTCTGGAGTATAATTGACATGAGCAAAATTGTTCACCTTGGAGCACTCTTTAACAGAAAGTTGATCCGTCACTGCATAGACCACTCCTGAAGTTCCACCAGTAGCAGCTACTTCTCCCGGCTTCAATACATTGAGCGATAGTGCGTTATTGGGTTGATCACCCGCTCTGTAAAATATGGGAGTTCCTTCAGCTAACCCAACGGCCTTTGCTCCAGCCTCTGATAGCTTAGATTGGAGTCCAATAGTTGGAACAATCTCAGGAACTAAATTAGAATCAATTCCGTAATACTTCATCAGTGATTCAGCTAGGGATTCATTTTTAAAATCCCAGAAGATTCCTTCTGAAAGTCCCGATACGGTTGTTTGAAGTTTACCACTGAGTTTATAGGCAATATAATCTCCAGGCAACATGAATTTATAAACCTTAGAATAGAGTTCCGGCTCATTATCAGCCACCCATTTAAGTTTAGAAGCTGTAAAGTTTCCAGGTGAATTGAGATAGTGAGCTCCACAATAGTCTTCTCCTAAGTCTTCATAGGCCTGATTTCCAATACCAACTGCTCTAGAATCACACCATATTATTGAAGGACGAAGCGGTGTTCCTTCCTTATCCACAAGAACTAAACCGTGCATCTGATAAGCGATTCCTATTCCCTGAATCCTTTCAGCAGAAACATTCGATTCTCTGAGAAGTTTTGAAGTAGCCTCACATAGGTAGTTCCACCACAAATCTGGATCTTGTTCAGCCCATCCATTTTGAACTGCCACCATCTCCATTTCTGTATCAGGATATGACAATACCCCTAATGATTTTCCTGTTTGGTAGTCAACTAAGGAAAGTTTAATTGACGAACTTCCAATATCGTATCCTAAGTAGTACATGCTATTGATTAATCAGAAATAAATATAACAAAAAAAGCAGGGCTCTCACCCTGCTTCTCCCAGTAAATACTATAAATGTATTCAACTAAACTAAAAAATTAATATCCTGGATTTTGAGTTAAAATCCCTCCACTAAGGTCAATTGCCTGTAATGGAATTGGCAATAAATCATGCTTAGATTGGTAGGTACCTGCTTTTGATCCGAAGTTAGTAATGGTTCTAGCTTCATTTTGAACATACTCATTAAGTACCTCAGCGCTATTACCCCATCTTCTTAAATCAAATAAACGTTGTCCTTCCATTGCAAGTTCTAATCTACGCTCCATGCGAACTGCTTTGATAGCAAATTCTTTAGTAGCGAAGCTAGCGTATGGTTCAATTACGTAATTAGCAGCATTGTTTCCAGCTCCATCTTGTACATAAGTTGAATTTTTAGCTCTTGTACGAACTTGATTTGTATAATCTAATGCCTTTGCTAAGTTTCCTGTTTCAGCAGCAGCTTCAGCAGCCATTAACAATACATCTGAAAAACGCATAATGTGATAGTTGATTCCTGAGCGTTGCTCACCCCAACCACCAGTACCCATAAGGGCAGTTTCACCAGCGTGGTATACATTTTTCTTAGGAAGGTAAGGTCCCGAGATATCAGCAAAAGTTGCACGAATCCATGAGTGACCTGGCATTACACCATAACCGTTGTAATCGATTCCTCTACGTCCAATTGTAAAATCGATACGTGGATCTAAATTACCAGCTTCAGGAGTAAATGCTTCTGCAGATTCGATACCGTAATCATTAGCAATATCAGTTTGATTAAAAGTATCTAATAATGGTAAACCATCAGCATCTGTTTGATAAGCATTCGCTAAATCTTGAGTTGGCTGATAAAAACCACAACAAGATCCAAATGGTCCTGGGTTAGGGAAGTTTAAAGTTCCACCACGGTTACCATTCCAAGATAATCCACCATCAGCAACGAATTGAATTGATAAAATAGATTCTACTGAATTATCTCCAGCTTCTCTAAAGTTATCTCCAAATTCAGCTAAAAGCGCATATTGACCTGACCCGATTACTTGATCTAAAGCAGCTAGTGCCTCAGCGTATTTCTTTTGTTGTAATAAGGTCTTTCCTAAGAAGGCTTTAGCAGCCCATGAAGTTGGTCTACCAACCTGAGCTTGTGAAGTTGGAAGATTATCTGCTGCAAACTGAAAATCAGCTTCAATCTCACTCCATATTGGTCCTGAGTTTGGTTGATTAAATTCAGTATTGCTGTAGTTCTCATCTGAGATAAATGGAATATTTCCATACATCTTTTGAAGTTCTAAATTGAAGTGACCTCTCAAGAATCTAGCCTCAGCCATTTTTCCAGTAAGATCAGCTCCTTCAATTGAATTGATAAGTGAAATCACAGCGTTAGCTCTGTTCACCCCTGCAAATAAACCTCCCCATTTTCCAATGATATATGGGTTTGAAGCGGTCCAGTTATAGGTTTCTAATTCAAATAAATCAGCCTGGTCACCATCAGTACTACCCTTGTGGGCATCGTCTGATAGAACATCTAACCACCAGTTGTCAGCACTTGACGCCCAGTCGGCCCCGTAAGCTCCAGAACGAATTCCGTCTAAGGCGGAATAAGCACCTACGAGTAAAAGTTCAACACCATCTTCGTTTGCTAAAGACTCATCACTTAAAGCTCCAATAGCAGGCTTTTCTGTAAAAGAATCAGCACAAGAAACAAAGAATAGTATTCCTAATAAATATATAAATTGTTTTTTCATTTTAATTATAGTTTTAAGTTAAGTCCAAGAGACATGATACGTGAGGTAGGATATACATTTGAATCTACACCTAAGGTCAAGTTATTACCTGATGGAATTTCTGGATCAAAACCAGTGTAATCAGTGATGGTAATTAAGTTGGTACCTTGAAGGTAGAAACGAAGTGAATCAACTCCTAATTTAGAAGTAGCGTCATCGCTTAAAGAGTATCCTATCTGAAGGTTCTTCAATTTGATAAATGAAGCATCTTCTACAAAGAATGAGTTAGGTTGTGTCTCTGCATTTCCGATTGATAAGCTCAATGCAGGAAGCGGAGCATCTGTATTAGATGAAGTCCACGAATCCAATACTCTTGTAGATCTGTTTCCATTCACAAATGTTGGGAAATCTGTGTAGATTCTATCGTAGTTATAGGCTTCATTACCTTGAGATCCATTGATGAACAATGACATATCAAAGTTTTTGTAGTTAGCGCTAAAGTTAACACCGAAGGTGAAATCTGGGTGAGGAGAACCGATGAAAGTTCTATCACTATCATTGATTTGACCGTCACCATTTACATCTTCGTAAGTGAAACGTCCGTTAGAATCATATCCTGTAACATTACGTCCGTAGAAATAAGAAATTGGTTGACCAACCTCAGTTCTAGTAATAGCACCACCTCTATATCCAGAGCTTCCTGATTGGAAGGCTGAAATCAAGTTGGTAACTTTGTTTTTGTAATGAGAGATATTCGCTTGAATATCGTAATTGAATCCTGAGTCAGTAGTATTGTTGTAACCTAAGCTGAAGTCAAACCCAGTGTTTTCAACATTACCTAAGTTTACTAATGGAGCACCAGCATCAATTGCTGTAGTACTAATTAAACTATTGTCTCTAGTTACCAAGTCTTTCGTCTTGATGCTAAATAAGTCTAAGTTAACACGCATTTGGTTATCCATCATACCAACTTCAAATCCTAAGTTGATCGCTTCAGAAGTTTCCCATCTTAAGTTAGGGTTACCTACTTGACTCAATACAGCTCCTAAACTTGCGTTTGAACCATCTAATGCGTAATTCGCTAATGATTCACTCAAGTTAGAAATATTGATCGTTGGGTTGTTTGCTGGAAGTGTTTGGTTTCCAATTTCACCCCAAGAACCTTTAACTCTAAATCTGCTTACAAAACCATCTTGAGGGAAGAAGTCTTCATTACTCATTAACCAACCTCCACTAAATGATGGGAAGATGTCAGTTTTGTTATCTCCTTTAAAACGAGAAGAGGTATCCTGACGAA
Organism: Flavobacteriaceae bacterium; assembly: GCA_036795105.1. Taxonomy (GTDB): domain Bacteria; phylum Bacteroidota; class Bacteroidia; order Flavobacteriales; family Flavobacteriaceae; genus MAG-120531. The sequence continues at coordinate 25,016 of DAIRFL010000006.1, forward strand.
CGGTTCCTGTAAAGAAGTATTTGTCGTTATACGAATAAGAAGCTGTTCCAAAGATTGAGAAGAGCGATGATCCCCCTGCCCAAGCAGAAGCAACGTTTGCAGCACCTGAACCATTGTTTAATAAATAGAAGTTAGGCGTCTCAAATAAGTATCCTGTTCTTGTAATAGTCTTTCCTTTACTATTTTCATCCAAGGCCTCAATACCTACAATTGCATTTAGGTTGTGATCACCAAATGATTTAACGTAGTTTATAGAGTTAGTCCAAGTCCAAGAAGTATTGCTATAGTCTGTTTCAGTTAAGGTGTTCGTACTTAAAGGCTCTCCGTGTTCTGGATCTAAAGCGTTAAAGTATCTTCCGTTAAAGTACTGCATCATACCACTCAATCTAGACTTAGCAGATAATCCACCGCCTAAATCAGCATTGATATACACATCACCAAAAGCTCTTAACATTTTATTGAAGTTATCTCTAGAACGGTATAATCCTGCAACAGGGTTACGAGAGTTACCCGTAGAGATATTGTTTTGAGAACCACCGAAGAATCCGTCTTCATCATAAACAGGAATTAATGGATTCATACGCAATGCTTCTTGAATTCTGTTTTCAGAATTTCTGTTAGTAAAAGAAACATTTAAGTGTTCTCCAATAGTAATCTTATCAGAAAGCTTAAACTCAGAATTTAAACGAGTGTTTCCTTGTTTGAAGAATGTGTGTAATTGAACACCTTCTCTATTTAAGAAACTTGCAGACATTAAATACTTACCAACGCTGTTTCCGTTTTGAAGTGAGATAGAAGCGTTTTGAGCCATAGCTGACTGTAATACTTCGTCTAACCAATCTGTTCCTCCTGGCTGAATTCTAGCAGTAGCAGGTCCCTTAACGATAGGATCGTAAGATACTACTCGAGTGTATCCGTTTAAAACAGATGGCACAACAGGACTAGAACCTGATCCGTATTGAGGGTGATTAAAGGTTACTCCGTCATTCTTGTAAGAATCAAATGTCATTTGTGCGTGTTGCTGAGCATTTAATAACTCTGGAAGATTAATAGCTGTTGATAAACCGCTATAAGCATCTACAGATATTTGAGCTTTCTCCATATTGTACCCACCACTTTTAGTAGTGATAATGATTACCCCATTGGATGCTCTTGCACCATATATAGCAGCAGCACCATCCTTAAGGACGTTCATCTGCTCAATATCATTTGGGTTAATACTGTTCAATACAGAAGCATCATCTGTTTGTACACCATCGATTACATACAATGGATTGGTGTTGTTAGAGGTACCAAATCCACGGATAACAATCTTAGGAGCAGCTCCCGGAGTGTTGTTAGAAGTTACAGTAACCCCTGCTACACGACCTTGCAAGGCTTCTGCAGCATTGACTAAAGGAGTCTTTGTCGCTTCACTTACATCTACAGAAGTAACGGCACCAGTAATGTTTCCTCTAGTTTGAGTACCATAACCAGTTACAACCACTTCTTCTAGTTCGTTAGCCGACTCTAATACGACATTAATCGTATCCTGGGAACCTACAGTAACTTCTACGCTGGAATAACCAACATAAGAAAATACTAATACGTCTCCAGATGAAGCTTGAATGGTGTAATTACCATCAAAATCGGCAGAAGTACCATTGGAGGTACCCTTAATAATGACCGTTGCTCCAGGAAGCGGTCCACTTGCATCAGAAACATTACCCGATACAGTTTGTGCTGATACAAATCCAAGGCAAAGCAATATCGCCCCGAATGCCATAGCACTTTTGAGTAATTTAAATTTCATAAATAGTTTAGTTTTTAGTTAAAAAATAGTTTAGTTCCTACAACCTTGTCAACTTCTACAACGTTATAGTAAATGCAATTATAGGAAAAATAAATTAATAATGTGTTAACTAAAAACAAAGTAACTCTCATTTTTGAGTATTTGATAATTTTTTTG
>DAIRFL010000141.1:0-5252 GCA_036795105.1 Flavobacteriaceae bacterium
ATAATGTGCTAACATTCATCATGTTTTGCCTATATATTTGCACAATACAAACTTTACTAACATTTTTGATATTATGAAAAAAACAGTTCCTCAAAACAAGCATATGGACATTCCAGGGAATCCAACGAGTCCAAAATCGAGTAAATATCCACTCAGAACTTCAAAAGAAGGATTGCCACTTCGAGTACTCAGTGAAGAGGATTGGGAGTTTTGGAAACACAATGGCTATATCGTTATTAAAGGTGCAATTTCCAAAGAACAGGCTGCTGATACTGCACAATTTATATGGGAGTTTGAAGAAAAAAATCCTGTGGATTCTTCTACTTGGTATACAGAGCAAAATCCAGATTTGCAGATGAAGGAACTCGCCTATACAGGAATGGTCGAGTGTTATAACAATCAAAAGTTGTGGAACAATAGAATGACTCAAAGAGTGTACGATGCCTTTGTAGATGTATGGGGGAGAGAGGATTTATGGGTGACTATCGACCGTTGTAATTTGAACTTTCCAGTAAAACCTGGTCATGAATACAAGGGGTTCATTCACTGGGATTACGATCCAGAAGAAAAGCCACAACAGGTTCAAGGAGTTCTTGCTCTTGTGGATCAAACTGATGAGAATATGGGTGGGTTTCAATGTATTCCTGAACTCTTTAGAACGTATGATACTTGGAAATTGACTCAACCTGAGGACCGTCATCACTTTTTGCCAGATACTACTGGTTTTACACCAACTAAGGTAAAGATGGAGGCTGGAGATTTGCTTATTTTTAATGCATCCCAACCTCATGGGATCCGCAGAAACGATTCCAATAAACCTAGATTAGCACAGTATATATCCATGATGCCAGCTGAAGAAGAAAACCAAGAACTCGTAGAATGGAGAGTTGATTCTTGGAAGAATCGAATTGCTCCTCAAGGATATGCGTTTCCAGGGGATCCTAGAAATTGGGAGCAAACCAACTATCCAATGGCAGAATTAAACGAACTAGGGGAAAAGTTACTAGGTCTAAAAAAGTGGTAGATTATAGTTATATTGTAACAATCAATCAACCAAATAATTGACGATGCTTGCAACTTTTTCTGGCGTTGATTACGCCATAATCCTTTTGTATTTTGTTTTAATACTGTGGATTGCTAAATGGGTTTCTAAACGAGAATCTAAATCTAATTTTACTTCTGTAGATTATTTCTTAGCCGGTAAAAACCAAGGCTGGTTTGTAATTGGAGCTTCCTTATTTGCTTCGAATATCGGTTCGGAAATCATTATTGGAGTTTCTGGAGCTGGGGCTAGAGGGGAGATGCCCATGGCAAACTTTGAGCTATTGGCTTCCCTGATTCTGATTTTATTTGCATGGATCTTTGTGCCTTTTTATTTGAAGTCTTCGGTTTATACCATGCCTGAATTTTTGGAGAAGCGCTATTCGGCTTCTTGTAGGAATTATTTGTCAATCATATCAGTATTGGCTTACATCATCACCAAGATCTCACTCATCATATTTGCTGGAGCATTGGTATTCGAAGTATTGGGAATTCCCTTTTGGACCGGGGCGATCTTTACGGTTGTTGCCACAGGTTTTTATACCGTTCTAGGTGGGCTTAAAGCAGTAATCTATACCGATATGGTTCAGGCTTTTACGCTCATATTAGGAAGTATCGCCGTTACTGTATTTGGCCTTTATGCAGTTGGAGGCTGGGAGGAATTGATGAGCAGTATTGAAATCGCTTCCAGCGTAGAAACCAATCCTCAGACTTCTGACTTTTTTAATATGTGGAAACCGATTACCGACACGAATTATCCTTGGACTGGAATGCTTTTTGGAGCTCCAATTCTAGGAGTTTGGTATTGGTGTACGGATCAATATATTGTACAAAGAGCCTTGTCAGCTAAAGACGAAAGCAGTGCTCGAAAAGGAGCATTGTTTGCAGGTTATTTAAAATTATTGCCTGTTTTTATCTTCTTTATTCCTGGAGTAATCGCCTATGCGCTTATGCAACAGGGTCAATTGAGCTATTCACTTTCAAATGCAGATCAGGCTTTGCCAACTTTGATTACAGAGCTATTGCCAATGGGACTCAAAGGCCTCGCTATTGCGGGATTATTAGCTGCACTGATGAGTTCATTGTCTTCTGCTTTTAATTCTAGTTCAACCTTATTGACCATCGATTTTTACCAAAAGTTTAGACCTGAGGCCACAGAAAAACAATTAGTTCGATTTGGTCAATTAGCAACAATTAGTTTAGTGATTGTCAGTCTAGGGTGGATTCCCTTTATGAAAGCTCTCATGGGTGGTGGTATCTTTTATTATTTACAGAGTATTCAAGCCTATGTTTCTCCTCCTATAGCAGCAGTGTTTTTGTTTGGACTGCTTTATAAATGGGTCAATGCTAAGGCTGCTATTATAACGCTTTGGTCTGGATTTGTCCTGGGGATGTTGCGCCTTGTTTTAGAGTATTTAACTGGTGCAGAAGTGATTCACTTTAGTGAAGGAAGTCTATTTAACACTTTACTCGAAATTAACTTTTTACACTACGCCATTTTCTTATTCCTCTTCAGTGTTGCAGTTTTAATTACAATAAGTAAACTGACCACACCACCGAGTTTGAATCAAATTGAAGGACTCTGTCTACAAACCTCTGTTAAAAGAAAATGGGTTTGGTCTTCCTTAGATGTTCGATTGAGTATCGCTCTTATAGGATTGGTATTAGCACTTTGGTTCGTGTTTTCTACCTGGGGTATTGCTTAACTAAAACAAGATCACTGCTTAAACTCCACTGATTTTATTACATTTACATCAAAATCACATTATGTTATCACAAGCTTGTAAATACGCTATACGTGCACTGCTCTATTTGGGAGTGGAATCTAGTGTTGATAACAAAATAGGTTCCCAAAAAATAGCTGAAGAATTGGAGGTTCCCAAGCCTTTTTTAGCACAGCTTCTCAGAAACCTAGCGACGATGAAAGTGATATCCTCAACGAAGGGACCTGGAGGGGGTTTTTATTTAGATAAGGCTAATCTCAAGAAAAACATCTGGGAGGTCATTGAAATAATAGACGGCCCTAAAAAATTTGATGAGTGCTATTTGGGACTTCAAAAATGTGACGATGCACACCCCTGTCCGGTACATCATTTACACAGTCCTTTTAAGCAACAAATCATCAGTGATTTTAAGGAGAAAACCATATCCGATTACATCGATGAAATCAAAACCAATGGTACGCTCCTCTCCTTAAAACACTTGGGAGTTTAACTCAGGTATTTAAATACTTTTTCTCTATTTGCTTCTTGAATTAATTGAGCTCTGTGTTGAGCTAAATGATCTGTTTGCTCATTTTCTAAGTGATAAAATCTGAGGCGGTGTTCTTTTTGACGATCAGAGCTAAAATTGGAGACTTTTTTTAAGTATCCGATGACTCTAGTGGCGTGATCTACATTTTTAGATTGGCAAGAAGGACAGCTATCTAGGGTTTGTTTGTCGATATGACTACATTCATTGCATATGGTGATCTTTATATTGAAGCAGAAGTAATTACATCCAGACCAGGCTGCAGCGTTCAACAGTTTGACAAAGCCTTCTTGATTTGGGGTTTCTTCTAGATTTAAATGAAGAGCTGATCCACCGTCCAAATACTGAATTACCTCTTTTCCGTGTAGGATAATTTTATCGAGAGGATTGATAGAGGTGTCTTCAACGGGATAGAAGTAGGAATTGTAACACTCTCTTCCAACTAAGAGTCCATCTTCTTTGTCCCATTTTGAATTTTTTACTCCGAGGTTTTCAGCAGGTACAAATTCAGTATTAAACATATAGCCGTATTTGGTTTTGGCTTTTTTGTTTTCGTCGTAAATGAGTTTGAGATGTTTCTTTAAAAATGCTTTGTACTGATCGTTATTTGCTGGTTTGATTCCTTGACTCTCTGCAGCTTCTACCATACCGTTAATTCCGATGGTTAAGAATTGCTTGTCGAGCGTAATAAAACCAGATTCGTATACCGGCAAGAGTCCTGCTTCTAGGTATTCTTCAACGAGGGATCTAAATGCGACTTGGTACTGATGTACTTTTTGAACTTCCTTCTGAAGATTTGCTCCCTTTTGAATGAGTCGATTCATATTGAGGGTAATCACATTGATCGAACCAGTAGCGACTCCACCAGCCCCTAAGGAATAACTAAAGGTATTGTCGCTGATTTCATTTCTGAGTCTACAACAAGAGGCTAGAGAGTCTGCATTGTCTGATTGGTATACAAAGAAGGAATTGCCTTCGCTGAGTTCCCCGGCGCAGAAGTCGGTAAATTCTTTGTCGACTGTTTTCCCTTCTTTTGTAAGCATGGCAGCTGTGACCACTGGAAAGGTGAGTATGGCTCTAGAGCGCTCTTTGTTAAACCACTTCATAAAGAACTTTTGAAGCCTGTTTACAGAATCCCACTCGGGTCTAATTCCATCGGGAAAAACAAAATCTTCGAACATATTCGTAAAGTATTCCTTGTCGTAGATGGATATATTCCAAAAGACTGATTGATAGCCTCTTGCAGCAGCAGGTTGATTCACCGCATAAACCACGTGTTGGAGGTGGTTTTCAATAGTCTGAGTGTTGGTTTCTAAATAATTGTCACCGTAATCAATGGCAGCAAAATGATCGAAGTACATCAAAAATTCTACTGTTGCTAAGGCTCCAGCAAACTGAGAACTCACGGCAAAAACTAAGTTGACAAATTCCCCACAAAAACTCTCCAAGTGCTTTGGAGCTCTACTTTCTCCTCCCAATTTGGTAAGCCCATCAATTAAAAATGGATACATGCTGATAGAAGCACAGTAGGGCTTTAGTGAAGTTTCATCGTGAATATATATTTCGTGTGCTTCGATTTGTCGGATGTATTCATCAGCTACTTCTTTTCCAAAAAGTGATTCTATTTTCCCCCTGACTAGTGCCCTGTTGATTTGAATATTGATATCCTTGTTGATTTCAGCTTCCATGGTCGCAATGTTTTTGGAAGTAACATTGGCGTTAGAATCCATTTTGGATCCATCGGCTGCATTGTTAGCGTGAAGGTAGTGGTTTACAAAATCAATCTTTTTTTCAATTTGAGCTTCTGTGAGTCTAATCATGGTAGTGGGGTTTTAGAAATAGGTGGTTTATGTTTGTTTTTGATTTTAAGTCAATAAATTGCTGGTTGGTGGTGATTTGGTCTAATCCACCTTTATCTTGAATCCAAGGACCTAGTTTTACATAGTCAAGATGGTTTGCAA
>DAIRFL010000142.1:0-5081 GCA_036795105.1 Flavobacteriaceae bacterium
AATGGAGGTAGATTACGTTAGAATCTATCAAAAAACAAAAAAATAAGACTCGTATTAGAATATGAAGACCAAAGGGACAGTTATCACACTTAGCCTAGCAGTAGTAGGCCTCTTTTTTAGCAGTTGTTCTAAAGAAGAAAACAATCCCCCTAAAACAACCAATGAGCTTGTTGTTGCAGGCTGTGACTCATTTGAAAGACGAGAACTAGACCTAAACAATGAAACGATTGGCTTTGAATGTGCAGGAAATCCTTTTGTTGAATCAGACAAGATAAGTGGCTCAAATTCAAATGGTTCTTGGGGAATATTCGGAGGAAGCGTACAACTTAGCTATGCAGACAATCCACAGAGCAATACCTTCAACAACTCTTCTAAAGTGTTAAAAATAAAAGAAGCTTCATCCAATGAAAGTTGGTCTGGTTTTTTCTTTGACTTAAAAACACCCATAAAATTTGAAGGTCAAAACACCGCTGTTTCAATTCAAGTGTTTTCGGTTTATAAGGATCAATCTGTTTTGTTAAAACTTGAAAACAGCGCCAACACAAGCGAGAATAGAGAGATAACATTAAAAACCTCAACAGAGAATAATTGGGAAAAACTCACTTATAATTTTTCAGCTCTAGACAGCGGCAAATACGATCGCCTTGTATTTATCATGAACTCTACCAAAAACAACACAAGCGAAACGGTTTATTATTTAGACACTGTTTTGATTTCCGAGCCTGTGAACGAACTCACAATAGATTCATTTACAGAATTGGTGTGGAGTGATGAATTTGATTACCAGGGAAGACCTGATGATTCAAAATGGCACCACCAAACCTTTGCTCCCAATAACGGAAGTTGGTATAACGAGGAAGCACAACATTATGTCGATCGAGAAGAGAACAGTTATGTAAGTGACGGAAGCTTAAAGATTGTAGCTATTAAAGAATCTTATACCACACAAAGCACCACAAAAGAATACACCTCTGCTAGGCTTAATTCGAAGTTCAATATGACCTATGGGAAAATTGAAGTTAAAGCAAAGCTGCCTTCTGGCGCTGGAACCTGGCCTGCTATTTGGACTTTGGGAGCAAATATTAATGAAGAGGGTAACTTTTATGGAGACTCCCTCGGAAGTGTAGGTTGGCCGTTATGTGGTGAAATCGATATTATGGAACAAAACGGATGGGACAAAACACAAGTTTATGGACACTTTCATTGGGGTAACACCCAAACAGGGGCCTATGAAAATCACGGGGAAATTAGCAGCGTTTCCGATACAAGTACTCAATACCACATTTATACATTGTTGTGGAATGAACAAGTTTTAAAAATAGCCATTGACAATGAAGTTGTTGTTGAACTGGACAACAACAGCTTAAACCCATATGACAATCCACACTATTTACTTTTAAATATTGCGGTTGGAGGAACTCTAGGAGGTGAAGTACCAAACGATTTTGGAAGCGAACTTATGGAGGTTGATTATGTGAGATTTTATCAATAAGAAATTGTCGGTTGAAAAAACAATTAAGCTTTTTAGTCTAATAAATCTTTATTGATTCTTCTCGAGGCTACAAAGGCAGCTAGTGCTCCAAGCACAAAAATGGTTCCTAAAACCAGGATAAAGTTAGAAGCTGAAAAGGCTACAGGATAAGATAAGTCGACCCCGATCTTTACGAAGCCAAAGAGGAGTTGTGTGCCAACAAGTAAACTTGCTAAAAGCACTCCTATAAGACCTCCAAGTGCAGAGAGTAAAAACCCTTGAAAGAAATAGACTCTTCTGAGCTTAGGAATTTCAAGACCCATGGCATAGAGTGTTTTCAAGTGAGCTCTTTTGTCTAGAATGACCATTAAGGTAGCTCCTACAACATTAAACAAGGCAATGACGAGTACCAGCGTAAAGATTAAATAGGTCACCGCATTTTCTGTATTGAGCATTTTGTACAGAGAAGCATTGAGTTGTTCTCTGGTTTTCACTTCAGCCTCAGGCTCAAAGAGCTCGTTAAGAGAACCGATGAGGTCTTCTTTTTTAGAGCTTTCTATCTTTAAGTTGATTCCAGAAACCTCTGAGTTAGATTTACGCAACAAGGCTCTTGCAAAATCAATAGAACTAAAGAGGTACTTATTGTCTAAATCGACTTCGATGGCATAAACGCCACTAATGCTTAAAAACGACTCGTAATAGGGCAAAGAAGTAGGATTAAAACCACTTCCCTCTAAAGGTTTCGGGAGCAGTAAATGAATGGGGTCCGTATAGTTGTCAACAGTAACACTTAATAGATTTGCGAGACCAATTCCGATAACCCCTTGATCGCTCAAATTCCACGAGCCAAAATACAAACCTTCTTCGATTGGAACGACCTCAGAATAAGAATTAGAGACCCCTTTGATATAGGCTATTTGACTTTTGTTTTCATGAGATAAATAAACCCGCTCCTCTAATTCTTCACTAAAAGCAAGGACTCCATCCATTGAACTCAAAGCCTGACGATGCCCATCTGAAAATTCAAAGAATTTTCCAGAGACCGGAACTATTTTTAATTCCGGATCGGTGAGTTGACTAAAGGAAAGTCCAAATTCTTTTAGACCAGAAAAGGCAGAGAGCACTACAAAGAGAGACGCAGAACCTATTACCACCACAAAAAAGGTGATATAGTTTATAATATTAACTGCGTTTTGGCTGCTTTTAGCCTTGAGGTAACGCTTTGCTATGTAAAAGGGAAAATTCACCCAAGCTATTTTTTCTTTCTTCGCTCTAAAAGATCGGGATTACTGATGGGATTTTCTTCTCCTCGAAGTGATTTTTCGATTTGTTCTTTATGCGATAAGGTATCGTCTATATAAAAGAGCATTTCTGGCATTCTACGAAGTTGATTACGCGTTCTTGCAGCCAGCTCCTTTCGAATTAGCGGTTGGTTGGAACGAATACCTGCAATAAGCTCATCTGCTTTGTTTTCTGGAAAGACAGAGATGTAGACTTTAGCCACGGATAAATCCACAGTAACACTAACTTTTGTAACAGAGATTAAAGTGCCCATAAGGCCACCATCACTAGCAGCGCGTTGTAAGATGTCCGCCAAGTCTTTTTGGAGTACTCCTCCTATCTTTTTCTGTCTTTGTGATTCTTCCATGGGACAAAAATACAACATTATACGTACCTTAGTACAACTTCAAAAAAGAATCGACCAATTTGAATTATAAATTAGAACATATTGGGATTGCAGTTAGAGACTTGGAAGCCTCAATTAAGACCTATGAGCTTCTTTTAAACACCAATTGCTACAAAAGAGAAACAGTAGAAAGTGAAGGGGTCATCACTGCGTTTTTTAAGACTGAAAACACCAAAGTTGAACTCTTGGAGGCCACAAACGAAAACAGCCCTATCCATAAATTCATTCAAAAGAAAGGAGAGGGGATTCACCATATGGCTTTTGAAGTTAAAGACATCCAAACAGAAATGAGCCGTCTCAGCAAGGAAGGCTATAGGCTTTTAAACAAAGAACCAAAGAAAGGGGCAGACAATAAACAAGTCTGTTTTATACACCCAAAAGACACTAGAGGAGTACTTATTGAGCTCTGTGAAGAAATTAGATAAAAACCAATACTACAACGAGTACTAAATTCAATGTTTTTCTTGTACTGCTTTAAAATATGTAGTAATATTGCATCCGCGAAAGCGAGGTCCTATAGCTCAGTTGGTTAGAGCACCTGACTCATAATCAGGTGGTCCCTGGTTCGAGCCCAGGTGGGACCACAGAAAAACCCTAATTATCTACCATTACGATAGTTGGGGTTTATTATTTCAAGATCTTTTAGCAAAAAACCATAATCTTGAATCAAGTTTAGCTACACCAAATACATTTTTTAAACTTATTTGTAACCTTTTTGAAACCTTACTGTCTAATAGGATGAATTTAAAATCTTATTATTATGGAAGGAATGTTAATAGGTATCATTGTACCAGTTATTTCATTGTTAACTATTGGGTTTATCTTTTATGTGTTTTTCACAACAAGATCAAAAGTTAGAATGATGCAAGTAGAAAAGGGAACGGACTCATCTCTTTTCAAAACAAAAAACACATTGAAGATTAATTATTTAATTCCACTTGGAGTGTTTTTAATCAGTATTGGAATAGGAGTGTTTTTAGGCTCTTTTCTCTCAGGATTAAATGTCTCAGAAGGAGTAGCCTACAACGGGAGTATACTTATCATGGGAGGTGTAGGTCTATTGGCTGGAAATTATCTTCAAAAAAAGTCAGAATAACACTTCTAAATCATAGTTTTCTCTACTCTTATGAGTGGAGAAAATTAGTTTATTTAAACAAAGCGTATCTTTAAACTTCTGATGAGTCAAGAAGAATTTGACATACAAAAATTCATTGAAGGCGATAAATCTGTTTTTAATGAAATACTAAACAAGTATAAACCATTTGTATATACAGTTAGCATGTCAATTTTAAGAAACAAAGAAGATTCAGAAGAAGTTTTACAAGACGTGTTTGTCAAGATCTATTTTTCTTTAAAAGACTTCAAAGGAAAGTCAACTTTGAAAACATGGATTTATAGAATTACTTATAACAGTTGTTTAAACAAACTGAAGAAGAACAAAAAGAGCTTAGAGATTGATTCAGAATTAATAGAGGATATAACGGTCGACACAAGTGATTCTTACGATGATGAAATAGAGCACAAAGAAGAGACGATACGCCTTCTCAAAAAATCACTTTTGGAATTAAAACCGATAGAGTCTACCGTTTTGACCTTGTTTTATTTAGAAGAATTAAGCATTCGTCAAATGGGTGAAATAACCTCTTTATCGGAGTCTAACATTAAAGTTATTTTACACAGAAGCAGAAAAAAATTAAAGGATAAACTCAAAACAAAAAGTGTTTTAAATGAAATCTAACAATCAAAATAAGGACGAGTTATTTGAATTATTTTCTATGATGGATATAGAGTCTCCAAGCGATGATATTGATCAAAAAATATTTGATCGAATCAGAAAGGAAGAACTCTCAAAGCCTTTAATCAACACTGAAGCTATTCTAGTATATATTATAATTGGGCTCTCCTTACTAGGATCATTTTTCT
>DAIRFL010000143.1:0-5045 GCA_036795105.1 Flavobacteriaceae bacterium
TCCTATTTGTGAGTTTCTGTTTTAGCACACTCGCATTTGCACAAGATTCACTAAGTCTTAATTACTATTTACCACAGGACATTACTTACGATTCATCGATTCCAACTCCTAAACAGGTTTTTGGACATGAGGTTGGAGAGTGGCATGTCACCCACGACAAATTAGTTCAATATATGCACGCTGTTGCTCAGGCTACAGATCGAGTGACTATTGAAAACAGGGGAACTACCTTCGAAGGAAGACCCATTTTACTCTTAACTGTTACTTCTAAATCTAACCATGAGAATATCGAGGCGATTAGAGCTGCTCATCTCGCCAATACAGAAGGAAGCAATGTCGATCTAAGTAAGCAACCCCTTGTACTCTATCAAGGATTTTCCATTCACGGAAACGAACCTTCTGGAGCTAATGCTGGATTAGCGTATATCTACTACCTAGCAGCTGCTCAAGGAACTTATATTGAAAATGCGCTTGAGCATACTGTGATCCTTATGGACCCTTCATTTAACCCTGATGGTTTACAGCGATTTTCAACCTGGGCAAATATGCACAAAAGCGATCAGATCAATCCTGATCCAAACGATCGAGAGTACAGAGAGGCATGGCCAGGAGGAAGAACAAATCACTATTGGTTTGACCTCAACAGAGATTGGTTACCTGCACAGTTACCGGAGAGTAGAGCCCGTATCAAGAGTTTTCACAAATGGCTTCCAAATATTCTAACCGATCATCACGAAATGGGAACCAACTCATCCTTTTTCTTTCAGCCTGGAGAACCTACTCGTGTAAATCCATTGACTCCTAAGAAAAATCAAAGTCTAACTGCTGAAATTGGGGCTTATCACGCCAAAGCATTTGACAAATTGGGTTCTCTATACTACTCAGAAGAAAATTACGACGACTTTTACTACGGAAAGGGATCGACTTTTCCAGATATTAATGGCTCTATTGGAATCCTATTCGAACAAGGGAGTTCAAGAGGTCATGCTCAAGAAAGTGTCAATGGAGTACTCACTTTCCCTTTTACCATTAGAAATCAGTTTACAGCTGCCTTATCGACGCTAGACGCAGCGGTTCATATGAGAGAAAAACTCTTGACTTATCAAAGAGATTTTTACAGAAACAGAAGATCTGAAGCAGCCAAAGAAAAAGGTAAGGCCTATGTCTTTGGAAATCCAAAAGATCCTGCTAGAGCTTGGCATTTAGCTGAAATTTTAGAACGACACAAGATCGATTTTTACCAGCTCAAACAACCACTTAATGTATCTGGAAAAAAATACAAAGAAGACCACGCCTATGTGGTTCCTTTAAATCAAAAGAACAAAAAGCTCATCGATGCCATGTTTAATAAACAGACTAAGTTCCAAGACAGTTTGTTTTATGACATTTCAACATGGACCTTTCCACTCGCCTTTGATTTAGATTACAGCACCCTTAATTCTGTGCCTTCATCCGCTCAGAAAGTTGATAAATTAAAGCCTATACAAGGATCGCTCATCGGTGACGGATCTTATGCTTATCTATTTGAGTGGCATAATTACTACACTCCAAAAGCGTTAAACAAAATTTTAAACAAAGGACTCAGAGCTAAGGTTTCTCTAAAGAAATTTAGTCTTGAAGGTGTTGCATACGATTATGGTACTATTGAAGTTCCCGTTCAAAATCAGCTACTCGACCAAGAAGAACTCAGAAGTTTTATGAAGTCAATAGCCGAGGATAGCGGTATTCAAATCAGAGCCGTATCTTCTGGTTATAGCAATGGAATTGATTTGGGATCAAATAATTTTAGACCGGTAAACAAACAAGAAATTGCTATTCTTATCGGAGACGGAATAGTTTCATACGACGCTGGAGAAATTTGGCATTTATTCGATCAACGCTATGAGATCAAGCTCACCAAATTAGATGTGACCAGTTTATCCTATAGAGATCTCAGCAGATACACCTCTATTATCTTACCTGCAAATTACGGTTACGGACTCAACAAATCACATGCTGAAAAATTAAAAGCATGGGTAAGAAATGGTGGAAATCTCATCGCTTATAGAAATTCGGTGCGATTCTTAGACCAAAATGAATTGATGGATTTAGAATTTAATACTTCTGAACACATCGCAAGTGGAATTGATTTTGAAAACAAGAGAAGATTTAGCGGTGCTCAAGAAACGGGAGGGGCGATATTTAAAGCCGCTATTGATCGCTCACACCCTATCAACTACGGTTATACAAACAATCATATAGCGCTCTTTAGAAACACCAATCTCTATGTTCAGGCAGACAAGCAGAGTTACAACAACCCTATTCAGTACACTGCAAGTCCTTTAATTACGGGGTATCACTCTAAGAGAAACGCTAAACTCATTCCCAATACGGTTCCTTTTAAAGTAAATCGTTTAGGTTCTGGTCATATTATGATGTTTACCGACAATACTAACTTTAGAGCGTTCTGGTATGGAACGAACAAATTATTAGCAAATGCTATCTTCTTTGGCGATAGCATGTAAAAGCGAATAAATGAAGTTAAAAGCTCCTATTAGTTGGGATGATTTTCAGAAATTAGATATAAGGGTTGGTACAGTAATTAGTGCCAACCCTTTTCCTGAAGCTAAAAATCCTGCCTATAAGTTAAGTATTGACTTTGGAGCTGAAATCGGTATCAAAAAAACATCAGCTCAAATTACTGAGCTCTATTCTTTAGAGGAGCTCCTTGGAAAAAAAGTTGTAGCTGTCGTTAACTTTCCTCCAAAACAAATTGCTAACTTTATGAGTGAGTGTTTAGTATTGGGGAGTGTTGATGGATCAAAAGTATCTTTATTACATCCTGATCACGATGTTACAAACGGTTTAAGTATTAGCTAATGAAAAGGGTTCTAAACGAAATTCTGAGATTTTTGATTGGGTTTGGTTTGAAATCCTATTACAAAAAAATTAAGATCACTGGGCTGGAGCACATTCCCAAAAACAAGCCAGTACTCATCTTACCCAATCATCAAAATGGACTAGTAGATCCAATATTAATCGGCACACTCTGTAAACTAAACCCCTATTATTTAGCCAGGGCAGATGTCTTTGCCAATCCTATCGCTAATTGGTTTTTAAGAACCATTCAAATGTTGCCTATCTATCGAATTCGAGATGGAAGAGATCAACTTCACAAGAACGAAGCGATCTTTGATCAGTGTGCAGAGCTCTTACTTCAATCTAAAAACCTGATGTTGTTTCCAGAAGGAAGTCACGGGATTGACCGAAGAGTGCGATTATTACGAAATGGATTTTATCACATTCTCTCTAGGACTTTAAAGCAAAATCCTGAGCTAGATGTTCAAATTCTACCTATTGGATTTAACTACAAACACTTGGAGCGATTTCCTGACAGTGTAGCGATTAAAATTGGAGCTCCAATCTCAGTTCAAGAACTCATCAAAAATCTAGATGAATCAGAGCACCTAAATGTTTTAAAACACACTATAAGAGCGAAACTCGTTCAATTAACGACTCATATTGAAGACCATAAGAACTACACAGAGGTATTTGAATACTTACATTACAAAGAGGTCAACTTTTTAGAACCTGAGGTCAATAATCAGATCATCGCTTCTTATCGTATATCACACACCTCCTATCCAAAAGCTGATAAAAAACCTTCGTTTGGAAACAAACTAGCTAGATTACTATTGTATGTACTGAATTTTCCAGTTGTCCTCCTTTGGAAATTATCAAATCCTAAGAAGTTTGACTTGGAATTTGTAAGCACCTTTAGATTTGCTTATGCCGCTCTTGGTTATGTGATTTATATGGCGCTTATCACATTTACTCTTTGGTGTTTTATACCCCTCAAATTCGTTCTCATTGGCATACTTGTTCATTACCTAATCTCTAGAATGCTGCTAAAAGCGATCTAATTGGTATCTTTGTCAAAACACTTTAGCAATGGCAGAAACTCCCAGTAGTATGTTAGCCTTAGGAACCAAGGCTAGCTATTTTGAACTCCTAGACACAAAGATCAATTCGTCAGTAAATTTAAATGAGCTTAAGGGTTCAAAAGGAACTCTAATCGCTTTTATTTGCAATCACTGTCCATTTGTAATACATATCAATGAATGTTTAGTAGAGCTTGCAAATAGGTATCAAGAACGCGGGATTCAATTTATTGCCATATCATCCAATGATGTAGTGAAGTACCCACAAGATGGTCCTGACCGAATGAAACAACGCGCAGAAGAACTCTCTTACCCCTTCCCCTATCTCTACGATGAAGATCAATCAGTAGCCAAGGCTTATAAGGCTGAGTGCACTCCTGATTTCTTTTTGTTCGATCAAGACTTATCCCTTGTATACAGGGGACAGATGGACGACTCAAGACCCGGAAACAACAAAGAATGTACTGGAATTGATTTGAGCAATGCCTTTGATGCCTTACTCACTAATCAACCCATCGACCCCGATCAAAAACCGAGTATTGGCTGTAATATAAAATGGAAGTAATAAGCGCTAGCTGTTTTGGTTTTTCCACTGCTCTATTTGAGCTAAGTGATGATTCCCGTGCCAGACGTATTGTCCAAGAGTAAAAAACAAACTTTTTTGCTGATTTCCAGCAGGGTGAATATAAAAGATTTGATAGTCTTCTTCGCTCAGTGTCTTTAGGAAATAGACCCAACGTTTATACAGTAAATCGATATAATCCAAGGATAGATCAACAGGAACCTCTTTCGCGTCTTTAAATTCACTCCAGGCAGTTTCATCATAGGCTTTGATAACACATCCAGGATGAGCCTTTGCCCATTTAAAACGAATATACGCATGTGTATGACTATCAGCAATATGGTGAACAAGTTGTCTAATGGTCCAAGTACCCTCGCGATAGGTAGATTCTAAATCACTTTCAGAAAGCGACGAGATCACTTCTTTTAATTTTGAAGGATACTGACTGATTTCTTCTACCCATTGATCGATTTGATCTTTTGATATCATCACTGGGGATTCAAACATTCCTATAGGATATACTTCTTTATTTACTGAGCTCATGGTTTATATTTTTACTAAAG
>DAIRFL010000144.1:0-5012 GCA_036795105.1 Flavobacteriaceae bacterium
GTTTAATAGGGTGCTCATGAATTCTTTTTTGAGGGGACAAATTTACTAATAAATAACTGTATATCTTTAACAGAAAAATTTAATTGAAGTATTCCCTTGTCTTTGGTCGCTCTAAGGGTTAAAAAGATACCCAGTGGAAGCATGACAAAAGTGGGAATCCAGGCTCCTAAATAAGGGTTGATATTCCCTTCTTTTGCGTAATTATAGGAGAACACCCCAAGAAAATAATAGGTTAAAAACAAGACGATTGCGATAATCATCGGAAGACCTAATCCACCTTTTCGAATGATCGCTCCTAAAGGTGCTCCAACAAAAAAGAGAATGATACAAGATAAGGCAAGTGAAAACTTCTTGTGAATTTCCAATAGGTGAACATTGTACATTTTGTCTCTAATGATCAATTCACGTTGTTTGCCTTCAATCGTATTATAAGAACTAAACACCTTGTTTTTGGCAAGAGTAAGGATGGAGGCAGTCTGAAAGACGTCAAAATCATCGAGCATATCACTGAGTTGTTCAGGCTTTTTATAATTGATGATACTGTCGTTTGAGTTTTTGTTTTTAGATCCCAAAAACATATTAGGGATGTTTTTAGGAATCTGATTATCCGCTACATCTGATGATTGAGTTTTGATGAGATCGATGTCCATTCTAGAGAGTATATTCTTAGATAGGGCCTGATACACCATACGATTGCTCTTCTGAATAGAATCCATATCCGTCATGAGTTGACTGATCTTTTTAATACGCTCCGAATTGATTTTTACATCTTCATTTAAATCTACATCTTGTAATTCATTGAGATCAATATTGATAACATAAGTCTCAAAATCAGAAAAAGCAAATGGTCTTTTGCGTTTTTCACTATTAGAACTCACTTGAATATCTTCGTAATAATTACCATCGTAGAGAACCAATTGAATGATGTTGGAGTTTTTGGTGCTTATAAATTCTCCTGAGGCTGCTTTGATAACGGTTGAATTAACTTCCTTGGCCGTTTTTTTGTGAATAGTAACATTCTTTAAGTAGCGATCGTTTTCACCGTATTTTTCGTCGACTAAGATGGTCATGCCCGTCCCAGCAAATTCACTAAAGACTCCTTCGGTCAATGCCACTGATGGTTTTAGTTTTGCAATATTACGCCTTAGGCTGTAGGACTTTTGTTTAGAAACTGGAATGACATTGTTTGCAAAAAAGAAGGTAAGCACTCCTAAAATTGAGACCAGTACAATGAGCGATCGCATGGCTCTTTGTAAGGATATCCCAGAGGCTTTCATAGCTGCGAATTCATAGTGCTCAGCAAATTCACCAAAGGTTAAGATAGAGGCTAAAAGGACTGTTAAAGGAAGTACTTTCTCAGTTAAGTCCGGAAGCATATAAAAGACGAATTTTGCAATGATATTGATGTCCAATCCCTTACCAGCTAAATCATCGATAAACAGCCATATCATTTGAAAGATGAAAATGAGCATGAGTATCGCAAAGGAACTGATGAACTTGCGAATAAAACTTTTAAATATATAGCGATCTAATAATTTCAATCTTCTATGATGTAATATCCCAGTTCTTCGTATTTAGCTCTGTCGAAGACAAAGGCATTGGTGTCGATGCTTGTATTGGTTGTAAAGTTCTTTACACTGATGGTAGTAACCGTTCCGTTATTACCTTTTTGAATCAGCTTGTAAATTTGAAGTTGCTCCACTAAAATACCGAGTAAGTAATGATCCATTTCTGAATCACTGTCAATAGGGATGAGTTTAACGAATTGAACAAGTCCCTCTGGAGTCTTTTGTTCGATATCCATTTGATAGGTATATCCATCACGGTAAAAATCAAAGAGATTCGAAGGGGAGATGCTGTCTTGCTCATCTGATTTATCAACGATGGTCACTTCCTCGTTTTCCTCTACAACGGTGATGACTTTCGCTCCATTAAAGAGTTGTTTAATACCCATATAATCGAAACGATACAGGCTGTCTTGTAGGATAATAGACCCTTTAGTATCTTGTCTTATGTCAGCAGTTTCATTGTATAAGCTATAGTCAAAGTCTAGAGAAATGTTCTCATAAGAACGTATTTTGTGATAGACAGATTCTAGAAGATTTTCAGCATTTGAATCTGATTGAGCAAAGCTATTTTGGAATGCTATCATTCCTATTAATACAAAGACTATCTTTTTCATTAGGTGTTATTTTCATTAGTTAACAACTGATCTAAAGCAACCAAATCTGGAACTAATACTTGTCGTGCTTTAGATCCTTCAAATGGACCGACAATTCCAGCTGCTTCAAGTTGATCAATAATCCTGCCAGCTCTGTTGTATCCCAACTTTAATTTTCTTTGAATAAGCGAGGCTGATCCCTGTTGAGCAGTGACAATTACCTCTGCAGCCTCTCTAAAGAGCGCATCGCGATCAGAAGCGTCGATATCTAAAACAGAAGTCGCTTCTTCACCAACGTATTCCGGTAATTGATGTGCATCAGGGTATGCCTTCTGAGATCCGATATAGTCAGTTATCTTTTGAACTTCAGGAGTGTCTACAAAAGCACATTGTAGACGTGTGACATCATTTCCTTGAGTATAGAGCATATCACCTCTACCGATGAGCTGATCAGCGCCCTGAGCGTCTAAAATCGTTCTCGAATCTATTTTTGAAGTAACTCTAAACGCAATACGAGCTGGGAAGTTTGCTTTAATTAACCCCGTTATGACATTTACTGAAGGTCGTTGAGTCGCAATGATTAGGTGAATACCGATAGCACGAGCAAGCTGTGCTAAACGAGCAATAGGAGATTCGATCTCTTTTCCTGCTGTCATGATAAGGTCTGCAAATTCATCGATGACAAGTACGATATAGGGCAGGTATTTATGTCCGTCATTAGGATTGAGCTTACGCGCTTTAAATTTAGCGTTGTACTCCTTGATATTTCTGACCATGGCTGTTTTTAAGAGCTCATAGCGATTGTCCATTTCAATACAAAGAGAATTAAGGGTATTAATCACTTTGGTGGTATCCGTGATGATGGCCTCTTCGGTATCGGGAAGCTTTGCTAAGAAGTGACGTTCAATCTTATTGTAAAGTGTCAATTCAACCTTTTTTGGATCTACCAGCACAAACTTTACCTCAGCAGGGTGTTTTTTGTACAGCAGTGAGGTCAGTACTGCATTAAGACCAACGGATTTACCCTGTCCTGTAGCTCCAGCCATTAGAAGGTGAGGCATCTTCGCTAAATCGACCACGAAGGATTCGTTTGAAATCGTTTTTCCAAAGGCTACAGGAAGTTCCATTTCAGCCTTTTGAAACTTAGTCGATGCAATAACGGATCTCATGGATACGGTTGTAGCATTCTTATTTGGAACCTCAATACCAATAGTTCCTTTTCCAGGTATGGGAGCGATGATACGAATTCCCAATGCTGCGAGTGAGAGTGCGATATCGTCTTCTAAGTTTTTGATTTTTGAAATACGAACTCCTGCATCAGGAACGATTTCATAGAGTGTTACAGTAGGACCAATCGTAGCTTTGATATTTGAAATCCCAATATTGTAGTTTTTAAGGGTTTCTACAATCTTAACCTTATTTTCTTCTAATTCTTCCTCGTTGATTGTAATACCACCGCCACCACCGTGTTCT
Organism: Flavobacteriaceae bacterium; assembly: GCA_036795105.1. Classification (GTDB taxonomy): domain Bacteria; phylum Bacteroidota; class Bacteroidia; order Flavobacteriales; family Flavobacteriaceae; genus MAG-120531. The sequence goes on from DAIRFL010000144.1 coordinate 3,635, forward strand.
TCTAAAAGGTTGATCGGAGGAAACTTGTATTTTGAGAGTTCTAACGTAGGATCAAAGGATCCAAAATCTTCGACAATCTTATTAGACAACTGATCGACCTCGTCTTCTTCTAAGGTCTGATTGACTTCTATTTTGAGATCGTCCTCTTTTTTTGGCTCCACCACATCTTTAACAGGAGGTGTGCTGACAGTAGTGTGCTTTTCTTCAGTCTTAGGCTGTTCTTCAGTTAGCGTTTCTTCGATATCGGATCGATGTGTATAGGGGTCAATAACTTCATTAGGAATCTCATCTTCTATAGCGATATCGTCTTGATTTTTCTTAGTAGTCAATTTCTTTAAGAGTCGGTAGGGTTGAAAATTAAAGACGCGTACCGCAAAAATAACGAGCCCGAGTACTAACAGAATTAAAACTCCAGAAGCGCCTATATAATCACTCATAAACAGATTCATCTCATAGCCAACAATTCCAGCTAGAATAGGATAGGAGCTAAAAAAGAATCCCATCGCTATTGAAATCCACAACAACGCAAACATCGACCAAAAGAAGATGCGAACTAATTTCTTTGTACCTAGACTAAAAAAGAGAAAGAAGCCCCATATACCAATAAAGAAACTAATGAGAAAGGAGGCTACTCCAAACCCTTTGTAGACAAAGAAGTGAGCTAAACTAGCACCTACCTTATTAAATACATTTGAAGCCTTAGCCGTTCTAGTACTAAATTGGTCTAGAATACTTTGATCAGCTTCCCAATTGGAAAATTAAGACGCAAAAGAAATACTGAGAACAATGTCAAATAAAAAGAGTGCAGCACCTAGTATAACAGTATTCTTCTTAGAAAGTTGAAGTGATTCTTTCATTCGCTCTTTGGAAGCTATCTTAGATTTTGATTTTGCCATATAACAAACTTGTAGTGCTAAAATACAAAAAGCGAAGTAAAACCTCGCTTTTATTTTGTATTCTACTCAAAGAAATCTTATCAATCAATGGAGCCCATTACGCGTTTCATGAATTCGTTAAGAGCCTGCTTTTTATCTGTACCCGATTTAATTGATTTTGAAACTTCGAGGGCACCGTACATATTGGAAATCAATTCACCTAAGACGTCTAATTCTTCATCCTTAACGGCAGGAGAGTCAGTTAGGTGTTCTAAGGTTTCCAATGTTTCGATTACAAAATCCTCGTCGTTTTCTTCAATAAATTGTACCAGATGTTTAATTAGCGGTAACCTCATTGATAAATTCTTTTAGATTGTCGTATTTATTGGTCTGAATTTGATTGACCAAAGTTCCATTTCTAAAAGCAGCAAATGTGGGTAAATTATCCACCTTTGCCAAGGCTCTAGAGTTTGGAAACTTTTCAGCGTCAACCATAACAAAGG
>DAIRFL010000145.1:0-4922 GCA_036795105.1 Flavobacteriaceae bacterium
GTGAAAAATAGACCTTCATTATCAAAATATTGAGGAATAATAAGTGTATTTAAGGGGAATATTTTTATTGAAGAAAGTTCAAATTTTAATCTGCAAAGTCCATTTATCTTAAATTGAGTAGTAGATTTTTTTAAACATAATTAAAAAAAGCAGTATATTGTATTGATATTAAACTTAAACAAATCATGAAAAAACTAGCTTTTTTAATCGCAATTTGCCTTACAGCTATGAGTTATGCTCAAACAACTGTTAACGGTAAGGTGGTTGCTTCTGACCAAACTCCAATTCCCGGGGCGAACATCATTGTTATGGGAACTAATGAGGGTGCTGTGAGTGATTTTGATGGAAATTTCACACTTCAATCTTCTTCAGATACCCCATTTAGAATAAGAGTGAGTAGTATCGGATTTTCAGAAAGTATTGTAAGTGTTTCTAATTCAGATCAGTTTTTAACGATTACCTTGAATGAGACAGACACTCAGTTAGATGAAATTATTATTTCTGCATCTAGAACACCTGAACGCCTATTTGAATCGCCTGTTTCTGTGGAGCGTATTGGATTAAAAGAAATAAAAAACACTTCTTCAGTAGACTTTTACGACGGTCTTCAAAACTTGAAGGGTATTGATCTAAATGTTAACTCTTTAACCTTTAAATCTATTAATACTCGTGGATTTGCAACCTTTGCAAACACTCGTTTCATGCAATTAGTGGACGGTATGGACAACTCTTCTCCTGCACTGAATTTTGTATTGGGGAACCTCGTTGGTATGAACGATCTCGATGTTTTGAGTGTTGAGGTATTACCTGGAGCATCTTCTGCTCTATACGGAGCGAATGCTTTTAACGGTATTCTCTTTATGCGTTCTAAAAGCCCATTTGATTTTGAAGGAGTGAGTTCCTATGTAAAAACAGGGGTTACCTCTCAGGAAGCATCAGGGACCAATCAATTCTATGATGTTGGTATTAGAGCTGCTAAAAAGTTCAGCGATAAGTTTGCTGCTAAATTAAACCTGTCTTATATGGAAGGTGAAGATTGGCACGCTGGTAGAACAGATGATTTAAGTGATCCTACTATTAACAGATCTAACCCTGGATACAATGGGTTAAACGTTTATGGAGATGAGGTAGCAACTACCTTAAACTTCGATCAATTAGCAGGACTTCCTTCTGGAACAGTTGGTGGAAACACCCTTATTTCTAGAACGGGATATAGAGAAGATGAGTTGACAACTCATGATGCAAAGAGCGTTAAATACGATCTTGCGATGCACTGGAGACCTACTGGTGGTGCACTTGAAGTAATTCTAAATTCAAGAATGGGTAAAGGAGCTACTATTTATCAAGGAGCGAACCGTTATTATATCAATGATTTTAAAATGGCTCAAAATAAGATTGAGATCAAAGACGACAACTTTTTTATAAGAGCTTATAGAACAACTGAGGATGCAGGAAAGTCTTATGATACTCGTTTTGCTGCAATCAACGTTAACCGTGCTTGGAAATCGGATACTCAGTGGTTTACTGATTATGCGACTGCCTTTATCGGAGCTCGTTTAGGTATTGGAACTGGAACTCCGCTTCCAACAGATATTTCTCATGCAGCAGCAAGAGCCTATGCTGATAACGGAAGATTAGTTCCTGGAACATCTGCTTTTGAAAACACTTTTAATACAATTATTGCCGACGGAGATTTAACTACTGGGGCTCGTTTTATCGATGAGACTTCACTAATTCATATCGACGCTAATTACAATTTAAGTTATTTGACTGGAGATGTGATGGATATTCAAATTGGAGGATCTTATAGAAAGTACAACCTCAATTCTCAAGGAACCATCTTTACGGATAACGACGGGTCAATTCCTTACAAAGAATACGGTCTCTATACGCAGCTTCAAAAGAAAATGGCTGATGAGCGTCTAAAGCTTACTGCTTCTATGCGCTATGATAAAAATGAATTATTCGACGGATTTGTTTCTCCAAGAGGATCATTTACCTATACCATGGGTGAGGATCGAAATCACAACTTAAGAGCTTCCTTCCAAACTGGATTTAGAAATCCAACAACTCAAGATTTATACATAGGTTTAAATGCAGGTTTAGCGCACTTAGTAGGTTCTTCTCCTGACAACTTAGATCGCTATAGCTTTTCAACTTCAGTTTCAACTGCTGGACAAGCATACGCAGGAGGAGCATCTGTAGTATTGACAGGTAGAGATGCTTATGAAAACGCTTATTCAGCTGCTTCTGTAATGGCTGGTGCTCCAAAAGTCGCAAATACCGCTTTGGTTAAGCCAGAGCAAGTAACTGCATTGGAACTTGGATATAGAGGTCAATACGATTCATTCAGTTTAGATATCAGTGGTTATTACAACCAGTATTCTGATTTCATTGCAAATTCAACAGTTTTAGTACCTAAATACGGTAAGGCTGGTGATGGTGCACTTTCTTTATTAGCTCTTGTTAATGGTGATTATCAACCATTCCAAGCTTATACCAATTCATCGGCTGATGTTTCTTCTTATGGATTGAATATCGGAATGGATACTACTGTAGAAGACTTCGACTTTGGATTTAACTACACCTTCTCAGCATTTGAATTTGACAAGAGTTCAGATCCTGATTTCGAGGCTGGTTTCAACACCCCTAAACACAAGTTTAAGGCTTATTTAGGCGCTGAAAACCTCACTGATAATATCGGATTTAACATCAACTATCGTTGGTCTGATTCTTATCTGTGGCAGGCTTCATTTGCCGATGGTACAGTACCTTCTTATTCGGTAGTAGATATGCAAGTAAACTACACTGTTCCTGATTCTAAAACAGTTTTAAAATTAGGTGCAGCCAACCTGTTCAACGAGGAGTATTTCTCAGCGATTGGTACGGGTAATGTAGGTGCTCAGTATTATATCTCACTGATGTTTAACAACTAAACAACTTACTCAAAATAATTAAGGCGCCTTAGGGCGTCTTTTTTTATTTCAAAAAATCCCTTTTTCTGGTTTATTTTTATCAGATATATCTTATATTTGCAGCCTGAAAAACAGTGTGTTTGTCATTTTATTCAAACACTAAAAACTAATTTAAATTAAAACACTAGATTAATGTCGAAAGGTTCCGCTAAAATTTCACAGATTATTGGTCCTGTTGTAGATGTAGAATTCAGCGTTGGTGCTGAATTGCCAAAAATTTACGATTCTATTGAAGTAAACAGAAAGGATGGATCAGTATTAGTACTTGAGGTACAATCTCATATTGGAGAAAACACGGTTCGTACCATCTCTATGGACTCAACTGATGGTCTTAGTAGAGGAGTGGAAGTTACTCCAACTGGTAACGCTATTCAAATGCCCATCGGAGAAGATGTTTACGGTAGATTGTTTAACGTAATTGGTGATGCAATTGACGGTTTAGGAAATTTACCTAAGGCTGGAAAAGACGGATTACCAATCCACAGAGAAGCTCCTAAATTTGAAGATTTATCAACTTCTACTGAAGTTTTATTTACAGGGATCAAAGTAATCGACCTTATCGAGCCTTATGCAAAAGGTGGTAAGATTGGATTGTTCGGTGGAGCAGGAGTAGGAAAAACGGTATTAATCCAGGAGTTAATCAACAATATTGCTAAAGGACACGGTGGTCTTTCAGTATTCGCAGGAGTTGGTGAGCGTACCAGAGAAGGTAATGACTTACTTCGCGAGATGTTAGAGTCTGGTATTATCAAATACGGAGATGATTTCTTAGAAGCGATGGAAGAAGGCGGATGGGATCTCAACAAAGTAGATAAGAAAGCCATGAAAGAGTCTAAAGCAACCTTCGTATTCGGACAGATGAATGAGCCTCCAGGAGCACGTGCACGTGTTGCCTTATCAGGTTTGACCATTGCTGAATACTTTAGAGATGGAGCTGGAGATGGACAAGGAAAAGACGTATTATTCTTCGTTGATAATATATTTAGATTTACACAAGCTGGTTCAGAGGTGTCTGCACTTTTAGGACGTATGCCATCAGCGGTAGGTTACCAACCGACATTGGCAACTGAGATGGGTGCGATGCAAGAGCGTATTACTTCTACCAAGAAAGGATCTATTACATCGGTACAGGCGGTTTACGTACCTGCGGATGACTTGACGGATCCTGCACCAGCAACTACCTTTGCTCACTTAGATGCAACAACAGTACTTTCTCGTAAGATTGCTGAGCTTGGTATTTACCCAGCGGTAGATCCATTAGATTCTACTTCTAGAATTCTTACAGCTGATATCTTAGGAAATGATCACTACAACTGTGCTCAACGTGTAAAAGAGTTATTACAACGCTATAAAGAACTTCAAGATATTATCGCCATCCTCGGTATGGAAGAATTATCTGAAGAAGATAAATTAGCGGTAGGTAGAGCAAGACGTGTTCAACGTTTCTTATCTCAACCATTCCACGTTGCTGAGCAGTTTACAGGAATCCCAGGAGTCTTAGTAGATATTAAAGAAACCATCAAAGGATTTAATATGATTATGGATGGTGAATTAGATCACTTACCAGAATCTGCATTCAACCTAAAAGGAACTATTGAAGAAGCGATCGAAGCAGGAGAAAAAATGCTTGCTGAAGCTTAATCAACTATTTGAATTAATACTATGCAATTAGAAATCGTTTCACCAGAAGCTACTTTATTCTCAGGAGAAGTTGAATCAGTAACAGCGCCAGGAGTTAGTGGGTCATTCCAACTATTGAACAACCACGCACCTATTGTTTCTTCACTTCAAGCAGGAGAAGTAGTTATTAAAGGAAACTCAATCAAATTAGATGCTGAGCACAGAGATCTTTTTGAAGCTGTTGAAAAGGGAGGCTATGCTTTAACCATTAAAAGTGGTACCTTGGAAATGAACGACAATAAGATTATCGTCTTAGCGGATTAATTC
>DAIRFL010000146.1:0-4919 GCA_036795105.1 Flavobacteriaceae bacterium
GAAGAGGGAGTCAATGACTCCCTCTTTTGATTGATTACGATATAATCCTTTATTATTGTTTTTTAGGCAGGTAAACCAATTTCTTGGTGTCAAAAAAATCTTCTTTGTAAAAATCTTTTAAGTCATAAATCTCAATAGTAGTATAATCCTTGAGTTCTTCTTCTAAATCACCACCTTTGAGGTAGAGTACTCCGTTTCTGATGTCATGATTAGATTTTTTGGATATTCTTCCCTTAATCCAACGCATAAAGGTTGGCATTGCTGCTACCGCTCTAGAAACCACAAAATCAAATTGCTCTTTCTCTTCTTCTACTCGTTGGTGTTTCGCTACCACATTATCAAGTCCTAATCCCTGAACAACTTCTTCTACAACTTTAATCTTTTTTCCGATGGAATCCACTAATGTAAACTGAACCTCAGGAAACATTATGGCAAGTGGTATCCCTGGAAAACCTCCTCCAGTACCTACATCCATGATTTTTGAGCCAGGCTTAAACTCAATGAATTTAGCAATTGCCAAAGAGTGGAGCACATGTCGCAAATAGAGTTCATCGATATCTTTTCGAGATACTACATTGATTTTAAGATTCCAATCCTTATAGAGCTCTTCGAGTTTAGTGAACTGCGCTATCTGATTAGGGCTTAAATCAGGAAAATAGTTTAAAATAAGTTGAACATCCATAGGGTAAACTTTGTGCAAAAGTATCTAAAGCAACTGTAATTTCCATTTTTTTTCAAATTTTAACTATTGTTGTCTATCGCATCACTTATCTTTGCAGAAATTTCTACACATCATATGTCACAACAATCGATACGATTTTCAAGAAAAGACCCACAACAGTTTTTTAGAACACTCAACAAAAGGGTCAACGAATATTTTAAAACCAATAACCTAAAAAAAACAGGAACACTAGCTCTTCATCTGAAAACCATAGTGATGTTTACAATTTTCCTTGCCCCTTACTTTATTATTTTAAGTATGGATTTGGCGAATTGGATTAAATTCCTACTTACAATTGTCATCGGTATTGGAATGGCTGGAGTTGGTATGAATGTAATGCACGATGGGAATCACGGTGCTTATTCTTCTAAGAAATGGGTAAACAACCTTATGGGCGGGAGTATTTATATCTTAGCTGGTAACGTCTATAACTGGCAGGTTCAACACAATGTACTTCACCATACCTATACTAATATTCACAATCACGATGAAGATTTAGAAGCGGGAAGAATACTGAGATTTACAGAGCATGACAGGTGGAGAAAACACCATAAATTTCAACACCTCTACTCTGTGTTCTTATACGGCTTACTTACTTTTAACTGGGCTATTACCTCTGACTTTATGCAGATGTACCGTTATACCAAGAAAAAACTTGCTTATGGAACTTTTCCAAAACCTGCGATTAACTGGACAGTACTATTGATTACTAAGGTCATCTATTTTGGAATATGGTTAGTGCTACCAATGCTTGTGTTAGATATTGCTTGGTATAAAGTCCTTATTGGATTTTTTACCATGCACTATGTTGCAGGACTTATTCTCTCTGTAGTGTTTCAATTAGCTCATGTGGTTGATCAAGCTGAGACACCTCTTCCAGATGACGAAGGTAAAATGAAGAATACATGGGCGATTCATCAATTACACACTACTGTAAACTTTGCTAGAAAAAATCGTTTGATGAACTGGTATACAGGAGGTTTAAACCACCAGGTAGAACACCACATCTTCCCTAATATCAGCCATATACATTACACAAAAATTTCAAAAATTGTTAAAGAAACAGCAAAAGAGTTCAATTTGCCATACAATGAGTATGAAACTACGAGAAAAGCTATAATTTCGCACTTTAGACATTTAAAGTCTTTAGGAAAAAAACCAGAATTACAATATTAGAATCAAATCTTATGAGTACAGATTTTTTATCGGAAAGAATCAACAACATGGCGACCTCTGCTACCTTAGCTATGGCAGCGAAGGCGAGAGAGTTAAAAGCTGAAGGAAGAGATATTATTGGACTGAGTCTCGGTGAACCAGACTTCAATATTCCAGATTTCATCAAAGATGCAGCAAAAGAAGCAATCGATCAAAACTACAGTTCTTATTCTCCTGTAGATGGATATGGAGATCTCAAACAAGCGATTTCCAACAAATTCAAAAGAGATAATAACTTAGAGTACGGTTTAGATCAAATCGTGGTTTCAACAGGAGCAAAACAATCTCTTGCAAATGTTGCGATGGCAATGATTAACGAAGGTGATGAAGTTGTACTTCCTGCTCCTTATTGGGTATCTTATAGCGATATCGTGAAACTAGCAGGAGGAGTTCCTGTAGAAGTTCCAACTTCTATTGACACAGACTTTAAAATGACTGCTGCACAATTAGAAGAGGCGATTACTCCTAAGACAAAAATGCTTTGGTTCTCTTCTCCTTGTAATCCTTCTGGATCTGTTTATTCAAAAGAAGAATTAGAATCACTTGCTGCTGTTTTAAGAAATCACCCTGGGATCTTTATCGTATCTGATGAGATCTATGAACACATCAATTTTACAGCAGGTCACGTAAGTATTGCTGCAATTGACGGTATGTACGATCGAACTATTACTGTTAATGGTGTTTCTAAAGCATTTGCAATGACTGGTTGGAGAATTGGATTTATCGGAGCTCCAGCATGGATTGCAAAAGCAACTACAAAGTTTCAGGGACAGGTAACTTCTGGTGCCAATGCGATTGCTCAGAGAGCAACTATTGCAGCTCTTGAAGCTCCTAAAGAAAAGATTCAATACATGATTGATGAATTCCACAAAAGAAGAGATCTTGTGTTGGGATTGTTAGGTGAAATCGAAGGATTTAACCTCAATGTACCTGAAGGAGCCTTTTATGTGTTCCCTGACGTTTCATCTTTCTTTGGAAAAACAATTAATGGAACTCCAATAAATAACGCATCTGACTTCTCTTTATTTTTATTAGAGAACGCTAACGTAGCTACCGTAACTGGTGAAGCATTTGGAAATCCAAATTGTATTCGCATCTCTTATGCCGCATCTGAAGCAGAGCTTAAAGAAGCAATCGCAAGGATCAAAAAGGCCTTGAGCTAAAACGCTATAGATATTACACAAAAGGCAGCTAAACGCTGCCTTTTTTTATATCCATAGCTCTATTCAGCTTATATCTTTTTCCAAAAATAAGGAGTGAACAAGATTAATACTGTAAAGAGTTCTAATCTACCTAAGAGCATTAAAAAGGTACACCACCATTTTGCTAAAATGGGTAGGCTGTCAAAGTTTGACAAGGGACTTACAATACCAAAACCAGGTCCAACATTACCTAATGAAGTTGCAGAAGCACCAAGAGAAGATATAAAATCCAATCCTAGAAATCCTAAGACCCCTGCTCCTACTATAAAGAGCAGCATATACAGCACAAAGAATGCGATGATATTGTAAACGATGTGTTCTTTTACTGATTTGTTGTTGTATCGTACCGGAATAATTGCATTTGGGTGTAAGGTTCTTTTAAATTCTAAAAGACCGTTTTTAATAATAAGTAAGTGTCGAACTACTTTCATTCCCCCAGCTGTTGATCCCGCAGAACCTCCCAAGAACATCAGTGCAAAAAACATCACTGTTATAAAAGGAGTCCATGCAGTAAAATCAGCGGTCACAAAACCTGTTGTGGTTACTACCGCTAATACCTGAAACAAACTGTGTCTAAATGCGTGTTCTTCAAAACCAAATACCATAGGGAAGTAATCACTAATCTCTGGATTGGTTTGTAGAATGATAATTACAAAAGCCAAGAGTGCAAACCCCAATATAAATAAACTATACCATCTAAATTCTTCATCCCTGAGGACTTTAGCCACCTTACCTTTAAATGCAAAATAACTGAGTACAAAGTTTGATCCTGCTAAAAACATAAACAGCATAACGATGTATTCGATTAGTGGATTGTTGTTCCAATGTGCAAGTGAAGCATTTTTAGTTGAGAATCCACCCGTAGACAAGGTTGACATCGAATGGTTAATCGCGTCAAACAATGACATACCAGCTAAATTAAGCAGAAGGGTTTCCGCTAGTGTATAGCCAAAGTAAATCAACCATAGTCGCTTGGCTGTATCGGTGATTCTAGGGTGTAATTTATCGGCTGAGGGACCTGGTGATTCAGCTGAGAACAACTGCATTCCACCTATTCCTAATAAGGGTAAAATGGCGATCGCCAATACGATAATTCCCATTCCTCCAATCCAATGTGTAAGAGATCTCCAAAGCAGTATCCCTTTGGGCATTACTTCAATGTCGTTGAGTATCGAAGCTCCAGTGGTAGTATAGCCAGACATGGTTTCAAAAAAGGCATTGGTCACTGACGGAATAGCCCCTGAAGTCAAATAGGGAAGCATTCCAGAGAAAGACATCACAATCCATCCCATCGTCACTACCATATAACCCTCTTTTGCTTGTAAATTATTAGAGTAATTACGAGTGAAGAACATCGCTACCAAACCGATGAGCATGGTAATAATCGCAGAAAATGAAATTTGAAGTGTTACTCCGTCTTTATAGTAGGCAGATGCCAATGCAGCTATGAGCATAAAAAACCCATTAAAAAGCATTAATACGCCTAAGAGATGAATAACTATTTTACGATTAAATCGCATTATAAAAAGAGTTTTTCGGTCTTTCTTATCGCTGAAGGCAAGCAACATACAATTACTTTATCACCAGCTAAGATTTTAAAATCTCCACTTGGAATAACACCTTCTTCTCCTCGAATTACACCACAGATAATTGAAAATTTAGGAAGATTGATATCTCGTATATTTTCATTTGCAACAGCTGAATTTGAAGTAACTGCAAATTCTAGGATTTCAGCATCGAGGTTGTTAAGTCTTGTCAAGGCGACAACTTCACCCTTTCGA